>JAFZAE010000210.1 GCA_017548385.1 Prevotella sp. | reverse complement strand
TTGACGAGTTGACAAGTTAACGAGTTGTTTGTTCTTTTATTTTATTATTCTTCTTCACTTTCACCTTCATTTCGTCGAAGCCTTCGCCATAGACACCAATGACGCTACTCTGGCTGACAAAAGCATTAGGATCAATAGATTTAATAAGACGGAAGATACTTACACTTTCACGCTTACGGGCAAGAATACAGAGCACTTTCATGTCTTGTCCAGTGTACCATCCATGACCGTCAAGAATGGTTACGCCATGTTCCATTTCTGTGCCGATGGCATTGGCTATCTCCTGGTATTTTTGTGAGAATATAAAAAATTGCACTGACTCCCGCCGTGAGTTCATCACATAGTCGAGCGTGAAATTCTCAATAACCATGGTACATAGACCAAAAACTATTTTATAGGCAGCGTCAAGTACCGAGAATCCACGTGCCAAGATAAACATTGGGAAACTACTGCCAATAATCAAAAGATCGACAAATATCAGCACAGTACCCAAAGAGACATTGCGGTATTTGTTCACCGTCGCAGCCACGATGTCGGTACCGCCGGTACTACCATTATGCAGGAAGACAATGGCCAATGACGTACCAGTGAAACAACATCCGATGATAAGCGACATGAAATCTTGGTCGCCAAGTAATTTTATCAATGTACCATCAGGTCGGGTAATGAGGTCTTGTGCGATTCCTAAAAAAATCGATAACATCACGGTGGCATAGATGGTTTTCATCAAAAATCTCCATCCTAAGATTTTCAGTGCCATGAACAATAGACAGGCATTGATGATGAAATATGACCACATGATGGGTATGCCATGACCATTGCCATTGGTGGCATAGAAGATAAGTGCCGATATACCTGTCACACCTCCTGTCACGATTTCGTAAGGAAGTAGAAAGAAGGTCCATCCTATGGTTAAAAGCAGAAGACCAAGGGTTATATAAAAATAATCCTTGGCTTCGCTATAAAGATGTTTTTTATTAAGATATTCCGACATATTATTTGATGACCACGTTGACAATACGTTTTGGTACGATAATCACCTTGACCACTTTCTTATCACCAATATATTTGAGTGACTTCTCATCTTTCAGCACAGTCTCCTCGATAGTAGCGTTGTCGGCATCGGCAGGGAAAAGCAGTTGGAAGCGTGCCTTGCCATTAAACGAGATGGTAAGTTGCATTTGGTCTTCCACCAAGTATTTTTCCTCATATTTTGGCCATGTGGCATCGCAGACCGAACCATTCTGTCCGAGAGCCTCCCATAATTCTTCGGCGATATGTGGTGCGAAGGGAGCGATAACCTTCACCAGTAGCGTCAGCAATTCACGGTTGTGGCATTTCTGTTGGGATAGTTCATTAACGCAGATCATAAATGCCGAGATGGAGGTATTGTATGAGAATGTCTCAATGTCCTGTGTCACTTTCTTAATGAGTTTGTGGACACTCTTCTGCATGGCAGGTGTGGCCTCGCCATCGAGTGCTGTCAGTGAATTGTTGTTGTCCTTGGCATTGCCATAATAGAGAGCCCAGAATTTACGTAGGAAGCGATGGCAACCATCGATACCATTGGTATCCCATGGCTTACTCTGTTCTACTGGTCCAAGGAACATCTCATAAAGGCGTAAAGTGTCAGCACCATATTTCTCTACAATCATATCGGGATTGACCACGTTGAACATCGATTTCGACATCTTTTCCACAGCCCATCCACAGATGTATTTTCCATCTTCCAAGATAAACTCTGCATTTTCATACTCAGGTCGCCATACCTTGAAAGCTTCGATATCCAGCACATCGGCATTCACAATATTCACATCCACGTGGATGGGGGTGGTGGCATATTGGTCTTTGAGACCATAGCTCACAAATACAGGATTCTTTGCATGGTCATCATCGTTGATACGATAGACAAAGTTGCTACGACCTTGAATCATACCTTGGTTGACGAGCTTCTGGAATGGTTCCTCACAGCATGAATAACCATAGTCATGGAGGAATTTATTCCAGAATCTTGAATAAATGAGGTGACCGGTGGCGTGTTCTGTACCACCCACATAGAGGTCTACGTTTTGCCAGTATTCATCCACTTGTTTATCCACGAGTGCTTGGTTGTTGTGTGGATCCATATATCTCAGGTAATAAGCTGAGGAACCAGCAAAACCAGGCATCGTATTCAGTTCGATGGGGAACACTTTTTCATTGTCGATGAGTTTTTTATCGACAATGGTTTCTGTTTCTGTGTCCCATGCCCATACAACAGCACGACCCAATGGGGGCTCACCATTCTCTGTGGGTTGGTATTTGTCGATTTCAGGCAATTCGATAGGCAATTTGTCGGAGGGAATCATCCGTGGCATACCATCCACGTAATAGACCGGGAATGGTTCTCCCCAGTATCTTTGGCGTGAGAAGATGGCATCGCGCAGACGATAGTTCACTTTTACGCGTCCCAACTGATGTTCTGCCACATATTTCTTTGTGGCAGCAATGGCTTCTTTCACAGTCAGTCCGTTGAGTGAGAAGTCAATATAGGGTTTTACGTCAGGACGTGGTGAGTTGCAGACGATGCCTTCCTTGGCGTCGAAACTTTCCTCGCTCACATCGCAGCCTTCAATCAGTGGGATGATGGGCAAGTTGAAATGCCGTGCAAAAGTATAGTCACGGGAATCGTGGGCAGGAACAGCCATGATGGCACCTGTTCCGTAGCCGGCAAGTACATAGTCGCTCACCCAGATGGGAATAGCCTCACCTGTAAATGGGTTGATAGCATAAGAACCTGTGAATACGCCAGTCACTTTACGGTCGGCGATGCGCTCACGCTCAGTACGCTTTTTAGTAGCTGCCACATAGTCTTCCACTTCTTTACACTGTTCATCGGTAGTCACTAAGGCCACATATTCACTTTCAGGTGCGAGCACCATGAAGGTAACACCAAACATCGTGTCAGCACGAGTGGTAAAGATGGTGAAATTGATATCACTGTCTTTCACTTGGAATACTACCTCGGCACCCTCAGAACGGCCAATCCAGTTGCGTTGGGTCTCCTTTAGTGAGTCAGTCCAGTCGATGGTGTCCAAGCCATCGAGCAAACGTTGAGCATAGGCCGAAACACGCAGACACCATTGGCGCATTTTTTGTTGCACCACGGGGAAGCCACCGCGTACGCTCAAGCCATCCACCACTTCGTCGTTGGCCAACACGGTGCCCAGTCCGGCGCACCAGTTCACCATTGTTTCACCCAGATAGGCGATACGAAAGTTCATCAGCACCTCTTCCTTTTCATGTTCGCTCATGGCATTCCACTGTGCTGCCGTGAGTGTCAGTTCTTCACTTCCGGCTGCATCCAGTCCCTCGGTACCTGATTCTGACAGTTTCTTAATAAGTTCAGAGATAGGACAGGCACGACCAAGTGTGTTGTCATAGTAGGATTCGAACATTTTTTGGAAGGCCCATTGTGTCCACTTGTAGTAGCCGGGGTCGCAGGTGCGCACCTCACGGTCCCAGTCGAAAGAGAAA
This sequence comes from Prevotella sp., assembly GCA_017548385.1. GTDB lineage: Bacteria > Bacteroidota > Bacteroidia > Bacteroidales > Bacteroidaceae > Prevotella. The sequence continues at coordinate 7,680 of JAFZAE010000210.1, read as the reverse complement.
CCGATTTTGTCGAGTTGCTCACGATAGCGGTTGATATTGTTGACAGTGGTGATGGCGGGATGCTGACCCGTTTGGATGGCATATTGCTCAGCGGGCAGTCCGTAAGCATCATAGCCCATAGGGTTGAGCACATTATATCCTTGTTGACGTTTATAGCGGGCATAGATGTCGCTGGCGATATATCCTAAAGGGTGACCCACATGTAGACCCGCGCCAGAAGGGTAGGGGAACATATTCAGCACATAGAATTTCTTGCGCTCTTTATCTTCAGTCACACGATAGGTTTTCTGCTCGACCCATCTTTTCTGCCATTTTTTCTCGATTTCCCTGAAATTGTATTCCATTTGATGTCTTTTTTAGGAGTGCAGACCATGTCATGTCACTCCAGGTTTCTATTTTCCTAAAAAGCGATTTTCCAAATCGTTTGCAAAATTACGCTAAACGGAGTGAAATGCAAAACAAAAACACAATTTTTCCCCAAAATATATTATAAATCAAAAAATTACCTTTACCTTTGCAGCCTAGAATCCCTAGGTTTCCTAGTATTCCTAGTATCCCTAGATTTCCTTACGCTATCTACTAAAACAATAACGATGAAGAAAAATTTATTCTTTACTTTTTTTGTCATGATAATTTCTGCGATGGTCATGGCACAGGCCCCTGCTTTCCCTGGTGCAGAGGGTCATGGACGTTATGTCCCAGGTGGTCGTGGTGGAAAAATCGTACATGTGACCAATCTCAACGACCATGGTACAGGTTCCTTCCGTGAGGCAGTGAAAGGTTCTGCCAAGAAAATCGTCGTCTTCGATGTTGGTGGTGTCATTGCCCTCGAAAGCGACATCACCATTGGCGACAATACCACCATTGCCGGACAGACAGCTCCCTTTCCTGGCATCACCTTGAGATACCGTACGATTCGTACAGGCAACAACAATGTGTTGCGCTTTATCCGTATCCGTCGTGGACAAGAGAAAGACATCAACGACGGAGCCGATGCTATTTGGCAACGAGAAAAAAACAATATCATGCTCGACCATTGTTCTTTCAGTTGGAGCATTGACGAGGTTGCGTCTTTCTATGACAACAATAATTTCACCATGCAATGGTGTACAATAGCCGAAAGTCTTACTAATGCAGGCCACAACAAAGGTGCCCATGGCTATGGTGGTATCTGGGGTGGTAAACTGGCTTCCTTTCATCACAACTTTCTCTTGCACTTGCAAAACCGTGTGCCTCGTTTCAATGGAGCACGTTATCAATGGAATGGCTATAAAAACAATGCGCTCTATAGTACTTATCAATGGGAAAACTATGTGCAAGCCGAGATTGTGGATTTCCGTAATTGCGTGATGTACAATTGGGGCACGGGTGGTTGTTATGGTGGACCTGGTGGCGGTTACATCAATATGGTGAACAACTACTATAAGGCAGGTCCCGCCACAAGCAACAAAACACGTGTGACACAAGTCACCGTGGGTGCCTCAGGCAATTCCACACCTACAGCTCTCTTGGGGATGACCAGCCGCTATTTCATCAATGGCAACTATGTGGCTGCTGCTCCTGCCGGACAGCGTGAGAACTACGACTGGAACGGGGTCATCTACGACAATGGCACATTCCTCATCAATGGTGAGCGATATTCCATCGACCCCAATCATTACTATGGATCAGGTGTGCAATATGTGAAAAATAATGAAGGAAAAGACTGTGTGAATATCAAAGTATTAGAAGCAGCACCTGCTGGTGAAGTGACCACTCATAGTGCTGAGAATGCCTTTACCGTGGTGACACAGTATGCTGGTGCCTCACTCCATCGTGACGACGTGGATGAGCGTTATATGAACGAGGCTCTTACAGGTACGGCAACCTATACGGGTTCGGTAACTAATAAACCGGGAATCATTGATGTAGTGGCAGATGTAAATGGTTACACAGAGGCTAATTTCGGCACAGGCTCACGGCCTGCCAACTTTGACACCGACAATGATGGTATGCCAGATGAATGGGAGACAGCCAATGGACTCGACCCACACGATTCTGCCGATGCTGCACTCTTCACGCTTGACAGTGAACAACAGTGGTATTCCAATTTAGAGGTATATCTAAATTCTCTTGTTGAGGATATCATGCGTGCCGGTAATGCCGATGCACAGTCTTCCATCGATGAGTATTATCCTGCTTGCACGAACCCCTCAGGCATCCATACCCCCAATTCAGCCGCTGTGGTTAGTGTAAAATATTACTCCCTTGATGGTAAGCAGGTTTGCAAACCCTCCAAGGGTATCTATGTGGTGCGCCGTACGCTCTCCGACGGATCTACCATCAATGAAAAAGTGAGTTATTGAGTTTTTTTCGTCGAAGTCCATACCGTGCTTCTTTGCCAAAGCCAGCGACGGCAGCTTTCCCTACGAAACGTGTCGGCAGCCATCTCCCGATGACCACCGATAGTAACGTTATTATCATTTCATCATTTCGTCTCTACTTGTCAACATACTTCTTCCCATTTTGGATGTAGATGCCTTTTGAGGGGGTGCCTTGAATTTGTTTGCCTGTCAGGTCATAAATTCCATCTGTTTTTGGATGTTCGACGGTCTGTGTATATATACCTGTCAGTTGATCTATCATCTCATTATTTACAAAGTAAAAGAAGTTTGTCATTCCATCGTTGACCATGACACTATAGAGGAATAACGTTCCAGCAGACCACTTCTCCGTCTCGCCAACAACTTGGTATGCAATCAAGCCACCAAGAGAATTGACACACCCGACCCCCTCCACGATGCGCAGTGAGTTGGAAAGGATGTATTCCCTGGCACGGCCATGCCCAGTGTCAACACAGTCTATTTTGGTAATTGTCACATCCCCAGGCATAGGGTATCTGTCGCCAACAGATAGTGTGAAATCATACAATACAATTTCATCCTCTCTATACATTAGACTCTCCAAATCAGGTACAACATTGTATGCCGATGACACATAGTCAGTATATTCATCCTTCAGCATGAGTATTTTGCCGTCTAACTCCCTTAGATGGAACACCCGGTGCGCGTCAGTGCTGACATAGTTCATTGAAGGTTGGTGACAGATGGTAAACCAGTGTCCTTCATTGGCATCAATCATGCTTATCTCCTGTTCTAAAATGGAATATTCAATTTCTCCTATCTTTTCCTTTCCCATGAAATGAAACTCATCTATCTCCTCTCCGAAACAAACATTGTATTGGGAATCGAAAATTCTGAACCAGTATGACCAGCTATTATCTGGGTTTAACATACCACTTGCCATGTCATTGGAATCCACCTCATATAAAACATGGTCGCTGTCATAGCATCTCGTCAGCATCCAACTAAAAGATGAGCCGTCTTTCTCACACCAGGAGTTGAAAGTATTGTCGTTTTTCGGTCCAATCCCCTCAATCCATGTGACGGGTGAGGAATACTCATATATCGACACACTGCCGTCAGTGAATTTTGACTTGACTTTCATGCTGAAATAGTACCTCCGCAGGGCCACACCCTCATCGCTGGTGTATGTGTCTGTTCCAATGAGTTTCATATACCGGACTGTTTCCACCTGACTTTCATCGAATGCCGTCTCGGTGATGAAGCCACTGTAGTACTGAATGTCACCCTCGCAAAAGACCGAGTCACCAGCCTGTAGGTTAAAGTCGAAGAGCAGGTGCTCCTCCTGGCTGTTGTGGGGAATGCAATACACCTTTCTGTCCGTTTCCCGCATCGCGCGGAAATATTCATTGGTTTGCCCACTCGTGCCCAATCCATTTACTTGATACAATTTCTTGTAACTCGCTCCGTTGATGATGGTATCACCCCTGAGCATGAGGATACAGTCATCCTGTTGCTCGGGATTCCAGCCAACATAGGAGTATTCCCATGTCTTTCCCTCTGTAACCAAAGGATGATAGTCTTCCTGTGCTATTACACTGATGGGCAGCAATAGAATAGTGAATAGTAACCAGTATCTCATATTCGAAAATTATAATGTATTAGTGACCGCAAAAATATAATAAAATAATGTTCAAGACAAATATTTATTGTTCAAAGATTACACAATCACTGCATTATGCCTTATTTTTTCATTTTTCAATTTGTGTCTATTGTTAGTTCTGTTCCTGTCTCAATAGACACTTCACCTCTTATTTCCACGAAATCACCGTTTATGGTGATATTGCCCCCAGCAAAAATAGTGTCAATGTTTTTTTCATAGTTGTATATTTATTAGTTTTTCGTTGCAAATATATAAGATATATTGTGACGAACACATGATTTTGAGAGTTTTTTAAATTAGGGGCGTTTCACACAGTCTTTGGCTTAAATTGTTGATATTCAGATTGTTAAAATAATTTCTCAAAGAATATCTTTGAAAAAAGAAACGCTTGGGTGGCTGAAAATCAACAAAAAAGGAGGGGGAAATAGATAGAAATAGATAATTTTGCAATCGCTATCATACACATCTCTATTAAAAGTTTTCTACGAAATCTACTATAGAATGAAAAAGATTATATATCTATTTGCCTTACTCACAATGTTGCTGGGGTGTAGAAACACCTCCTCCAAGAAACTCAACCAAATAGACTCCTTGGTTGCTGCTGAAGAATATGACTCTGCCTACCATGAAATCCAAAGATTGGATGAAACGAATTTTTCCAATGAGGAGGATTTGGCACATTATCTTCTTCTGCTGAACCAGACCACTTGTTTGGTGGGATTAGTCATGCCGTCTGATTCTGCAATCGACAGAGCCATCTCGTATTATGTGAAAAATGGCAACCATGAGAAACTTGCGGATGCCTATTATTATAAAGCTATCAATCACAATCTTAAAAACGAGTTAAATGAGGCAATACTGCTGTATAAACAGGCAGAAGAACAAGCAGCAAAGATTAACAATTTGAAACTGAAATACAAAATAGCCGAAAGTATCGCCTATATCAACCATCAAGGTGGCAACTATTCTCTGCAATTGAACTATGCCCAAAAGGCCTTTTCTTATGCCTTAAAGGCAGACAATAAGAATTGGATGGCATATTCTTACTATTATGCAAGTATCGCTTTTCAAAAACTTGAGAAAATAGATAGTTTCACCTATTATGTTAAGAAATTGATTCCTCTTGTAAATGAAGTCTATCCACAAGACAAAGCCAACATTCTCAGTTGCATAGGATACATGTATTATATGAACGGTGACTTTGCCAATGCAAAGACATACTATGAGAAATCATTAGCAGAGGAAATGCATGCCCGCACGCTTGAAAACCTAGCAGACATCTACATCGATGAGGATAATTTGGATGCCGCATATGAGTTGTGGAAACAGGCCTTCTTTTTGGAAGAAGATGTGCCAAAGGACAATATTATGCTGAATATTTTGCAATACGATTTGTTGAATCATCAAAATTTGGAAGATGCTTGTGAGCGTGTCTATAGCATTTTTACCATCAAAGACAGCCTCAACCATGTGCTGACAGACAGAACCATCCAAGAGTTACAACAAGCGTATGACTCAAAAGTGGCACAGACAGAATATGACAAGAAAAGATGGAAATGGTCAGTATATCTGCTTGTTGCAGCAATGGTCATTCTCTTGCTTGTTGCCTATCTCAGTTACCGGAAGTATAGGGAAAAACTCATTCTGACCAAACAACAAATGCTCATCAGTCATTACATGGGTGAAATCAACCAACTCAGGGAGCAACGTAAGTCAGCGGAGCAACAAATCAAATCGTATCAGACAAAGATAGAACAGCTCAACAAATATGAAGAGAAAATAGATGAATATCACGCTATCATGCATTCTTTAGAAAATACAAACGAAAAAGCAAAGAATCAAATCAAAGAACTACAACAAAAAGTGGACGAACTCATGGAAGGCAATTCCTCCAGATTGAATAGGGGTAAAATATTATATGAGAAAATAAAAGTAAACGAGACAGTGGTCAATTGGACTAAGAACGACTTCAAATGTTTTATAGATTACTACAAAGCTATTCATTTCACAGCATACGAAAAATATGAGAAGAGGAACTCTTCACTGACAACTCATAATTTGTTTTTTATGCTGTTGTATGAAATGGGGAAGACAGACCTGGAAGTGAGACAAATCATGGGATTGACACCAGAGGGTGTCAGGTCTGCAAAATATCGAATCCGCAGACGTTTCAAAGAGTAAAAACCAAAGAAAACCATTGTTAGTTTTGATGTTTTTTAATGTAAACAATCAAAAATTATTTATGTGAGTTTTACTTCCAGAACAGATATAGCTGTAAGGTTTGTTTAAGAATTGGCTCTTGGTCTGAGGTATAGAGTAATTTAAATTTGTATCCCTCATTTTGGAAGTCAGTCATGCGTAGTTGTGCATCATCATCACCGATGAGCAGATAACCACTTTGTGGCTTACGGAGGTGGAAATTGTCGATGCGGTCACCCATATAGAAGTTGAGTTCATAGAAATGGATGGGGTCTCCCTTGGCCTGTATGCCTTTTTCTATATATTCGTAGAGTTGTCCCTGTTGTGGTACGATGGTTTCTATTTTCTGGGCAATGTGTTTCTGCGACTTAGCATTGAGAATACTGGGTTTAAGCACGGCATCGAAACTCAGGTAAATCAAAAATGTCATGACAATAATACCCTGCAAAGCAGCCTGACCGCCCCGATGTGCTCGGCGCCAATGCCACCATAGTGCACAGGCTGCCAATGTCAACAAGATGATAATCCAACTGACGATGCTATTGTCGCCAGAGAGGTTAAATACCATTTCCTGATTGTCGAAGGCATTCTTGCCATGGAACATGGAGGTGGGTAGAGAGACAAACTTCATGGCGATGAACAACACGGCAAGGATGATGCCAAAAACAGAGAGAAAACCACCGTAGATGGCAAAAGGACAACTATGCCGGCGTGACATTCTCAATAGGTACTTCGCTGTCAGGAATGACAGGAAGGGATAGAGGGGCATGAGATAAACACTGCGCTTACACTCAGGAATGCAGAAAAATACCGTCACCACCACCACTGCAGTGAGGGCATAAAGTGTGAGTGGATGTACACGGTGAAGCCATGTGGCTGTTTTTGTGCGTACTGTGGCCCATTTCAGTGTTGGTCGACGATAGTGTAGCCAACGCAGGGAAATAAGCCCCAGAAGAGTCCATGGAGCCATGCTCATGAGAATGTAGAGGAAGTTCATATACCATGGTGCTTCATGCACCTTATAGGTCATGGTATTGGTCATACGCCCCACGTTTTCTTCCATCATCAACTGCACGAATTCATCACCAGCTTGCTGATAAGCAGCGAAATACCAGCACGCAGGGATGATGAGGGAGAGTAATCCAAGAGCCATCATCCATAGGAGTGCTTTGAAGAAATTCACATTCCGCAGCAATAGGAAGACACCTGTGACAAGACAGGGTAACAAAGCACCGATAGGGCCTTTGGTAAGAGTACCAAGGCTCATCATCAACACGGCAACCCAAGGGATGCCTTTCATCCCTCGCTCATACCATCGGTAGAGACCATACATTGCAGCCACGATGAAGAGTGTGAGCAGCATATCAACGCGGCAGTTGAAACCCATACGATGCAGTTCGTAGGCGGTGAACACCAGTATGGCTGTAAACAATGCAGTACGCTCGTTGCTACGACGGCGGAGGAAGATATAGGTGA
>JAFZAE010000209.1 GCA_017548385.1 Prevotella sp. | reverse complement strand
TGGAGAGTAAAGGATTTCGGCTGTGTATATTCCCCTATTTGCTAAACAATGAATAAAATCAACATAGAGGAAAGTACTTTTTTCGTGTCATTTTTGTGTAAATTGAACAAAAATGACTATTTTTGTAGTCAGAAATCCGTCTCTCCCGAAGAGACGGAGTTTTTGCTTAACAGAGGTGTGTCAGTTTTTAAGTCTTTGATGTTTAGAGTTGATAAAAAACTCTTTTGTGTTGCTTTTCTCCTTTATAATTTGTATATTTGCATTCTCATACAATACTATCAATAGTAATCAATATTCCTATGAAAAAGATACTGACAATTCTTATATTGGTATTGATGTTTACGACTACCAACGCCCAGTCAACAATGAAAGGTGATTTGAATAATGATGGGGTTATAAATATTTCTGATGTCGTGATGTTGGTGAACTGGGTTCTTGGTGTGGGAATACCTCAAGATAGTTATAACATTTGCCCTGATGAATACCATCCTCATGCCATCGACCTCGCATTGCCCTCAGGCACACTATGGTCGTGTTGCAATATGGATGCCAAGACTCCAGAGGGGCATGGTGGTTACTATGCCTGGGGCGAGACAGAGGGGAAATTGTTGTATGACTGGAGTACTTACATCCACTGTGACGGCACCTCGAACACTTGCCATGACCTGAACGGCGAGATTTGCGGCACATCCTATGACGTGGCTCGGATGAAGTGGGATGGCATGTGGCTGATGCCGACAAATATGCAGCAAAGGGAATTGATAGAAAACTGTACTTACGAGTGGACTACTATGAACGGGGTCAGGGGTGTCATGTTCACTGGAACCAATGACGAACGTATCTTCATACCTGCGGGGGGAAATTATACAGAGAGTGGCCTCTCGAATCTGGGTACAGTGGGAACCTATTGGTCGTCGCAAATACAGCCCGGCCAAAGCAATGCTTCCATCCTTTACCTGAAAACCGACTATGTGAGTTCGGGAGTTGTCTGCGAACTATACCGCGGATTGACGGTGCGCCCTGTGGTCACTCCTTATCCCTTACTTCCGTCAACATATTACCTCAACCTCTTTGTTAATATGCAAGGTGTTGTGGATATCATCTCAGGCTATGGTAGTTATTCCGTTGAGAGCAGTGACGAGGATGTGGCTACAGCAGTCGTGGATAGCACCTCAATCATCGTGACGGCTGTGGGAGGGGGCGAGGCAGAAATTACCGTTACCGACAACCGAAGTGAGCAAAGGATTATCCTTGAGGTGTCAGTGAAATCACTACCTACCTTTGCGTCTTGTCCCGACAATAACCACCCACATGCCATCGACTTGGGCTTGCCTTCAGGCACAGTATGGGCTTGCTGTAACGTGGGTGCCTCTTTGCCAAGAGATTTTGGAGACTACTACGCCTGGGGCGAGACAGAGGTGAAAGAGTCATATACTAAGCCAAACTACCTTTATTACGACAATGGCACGCAAGTATATGTAGATATAGGGGAAGATATTTGTGGTACGGAGTATGATGTGGCTCATGTGAAGTGGGGTGGCTACTGGAAAATGCCAAGCAGGGCTCAAATATATGAAATGGTGAAGTATTGCACCTATTCACAGAATACCGCAACGTTTACCAGTACAATCAACGGCAATTCAGTGCACTTACCCTTTGCTGGATTCTATTATGCCGGCTACAATAACAAAGGTATGGGATTCAAAGGCCGTAATGTTGATGGATATTATTGGACAGGGACAAATAGTTCTACAAACAACGATGATGCATACATCTTAGGATACAATAAAAATAGTTCTGGCGTAAATGGTTACAACTTAGTCATTGGACGCGAAAACGGATGTCCCATCCGTCCTGTCGCAAAATAAAATAAGATGTTCACACAAGAGGCATAAAAGACAAAAACACCTACAGCTATGATTGGATAGATATTTGAAACCCTATTTAAGGTGGGCTCTATTAAAATGATGGCAAGACGTCAGATGTTTACATTTGTGTATCCCAACGGTGGTAATTAATAGAACACAACTAAATAATAACCCAATAACCAACGAACGATGAAACCTATCTGTTTTTTTGCGCTTTTCACATTCCTCATCTTTACCGCTTGTCAGGTAAAACCGTCGCAGGAGGAGATGGTGGAAAAACTGGAGATTCCAAAATGTATCGTGACCACCATGGGAGTTATAAATGGGAGTTAAGATGAGCCAAATGCAATAGCTATATGCAATAGATAATCACCAGCCCAGCAAAAGATTTTGGTAATGGCTCTTTATAACTCCCCCTCATAACTCCTTTTCATAACTCCCCCTTTTAACTCCAAATACAAATAGATTCTTATTCCTGATATTTCGACAGTTTATCTAAGAAGTATGCTCTGAAGTCGCTCCATTTGTAGTAGGGGCCACTGACGGCTCGAAGGGGTAGGCGTGTCTCATTCTCGTTGAGGAGCACCTTGATGAGGATGTCGCCAGAACCGGTAGTGGGACGGTAGAAAATCCACTGCACATTACAGCCCATCGGGAAAATCTTGTAGCATCGCCAGCCCTCATCATCAATTTGCTCCAGGTCGGCGATAGGCTTGCCCCAGTCGTCCAATTCCAACAGACAGGCCAAGGGCATCACACACACTTCGTGGCCATAGCGTAGGGTGGCACCAGGGTGGGGATAACGCAGACAACTGTCGGCCTCCTGAATCATCACACGCAGCAAGTTGCGCTGTGAGTAGGGTGAAACACCACCGTTCAGAGGGCATGGACCATAGTGGATATACCACCAGGCATTGGTCTGAAGCCATAGGTCGTAGAGTTCCTCCTCGTTGAAGATGTCGTGGAGTGTGATATAATGACGCAGTTCGGTACTCTGCAAGTTGCTGGCCAACTTAAAGAGGTGGTAGGTGACACGCTCTGAGTTAATCTGATTGCGCCAGTAGTTTTCATCCTTGAAGATGGAACGCATGATGCGGTCGTAGTGCTGGTGTCGTGCGCAGAAATCATTGTACGCCTTTTCCACATCTGCGGGCATCTTGCGCTTGTCGAGGGCCTTGTCGCTGAAGTTCATATACCACATGTCGTGACGGCTGGCATCGTGACGAATTTCCAACTCGGGGTTCAAACGGCAAAGTTCCTGAAGGGCATTCTCCATCGACAGGATACAACGGATGACATCGGTACTCTTGGCGTCGATGTTTGTCTTGCCGGCGAAGACTTCTGGGAAACGCTCATACATACGGTGGGCGATACCGCGATGCTGTTCGGCACCCAACAGTGTCAGTTCGCCATAGCGTAAATGGGCATCCTCACGGATTAGTACCACACGGCGCAGCACATCCTCACCATAGGGTGTCAATTTCTGGAGCGAGTCGGCGCGTTTCAGGGCGTTATAGACAATGTCGTAGTCGCCGTCGTTGATGAGGTGGCGTGAACCGTGCCGACCATAATGGCTGATATAGAAAGGCTCGTAACCTGCGGGAGCAGGGGTGAGCACTTCCTGTTCAGGACCGGGATAGGCATAATAGTTGCTGCCGGAGCGCAGGATATTCTCTTGGATTTCCTGACGTGGAAGTTGTGCTGAAATGGTCATGGCGACCACAATTAGCAATAAGCTTAAAATAGTTCTTCTCATGATTTTTATAGTTGACGAGTAAACAAGTTGAATATTAGAAATTTCTAATTCCTAATTTCTAATTCCTAATTTCTAATTCCTAATTTCTAATTCCTAATTATCTAACTTCTAATTCCCTTTTCCCCTCCAAAATTATAAAAAACCTTTCATTTCGGCAAAAAATAACGTATGATTTGAGAAAATAACGAAAAATATCCTACTTTTGTCGCCAAAAATAAAAATGAATATGAAAAAGATTATCCTTTCATTGACCATCTTACTCTCGATGGTCACATTGTCTTCCACCGCACAGGTGTTGTATCGTATCACTGGAAACGGACTGTCAAAACCTTCCTATCTGTTGGGAACTTTCCACCTTGCAAAGTCGTCGTATGTGGATTCCATCCCTGGTTTCCGTCAGGCTTTCGAGCAAGTGGACCAAGTATATGGGGAATTAATTATGTCGGAAATGAATGCACCGGAGAATGCTACGAAACTGTTGTCGGCAATGATGCTCCCAGCAGGACAGAACATCAAGGATTTGCTGACCGCGGAAGAGTTGCAGCGACTCAATGTGGTCATGAAGGAGTATATGCAGATGGATCTTTCTTCCTCAATGGCCATGCAGGCATACGGACGTATGCGTCCGGCGGCACTCAACACCATGTTGACTCTTGCTATCTATAGCCGTATGCTACCAGAAGTCAATGCCAGTGACGGAATTGACGAGCATGTGCAGGCTTTGGCAAAGGAGAGCGGAAAACCCGTGGGTGGTCTGGAGGGTATGGACGACCAGATTGTTGCTCTTTTCACCGGAACACCAGCCCCACGTCAGGCGAAACTCCTTATGTGTGTGGTTGACAACATCGACTACCAAGTGTCGCTATCTAAACAATTAATCGATGCATACTATGCACAGAATCTCCAGCAAATAGAGTCGCTTGTCGATGAGAAAATGGACAACGACTGCGATGCCACCGATGAGGAAAACGAATTGCTCATCACCGGCCGAAACAAAGCGTGGATGAAAAAAATCCCTACACTGATTGCTGAGAAACCCACAATGATTGCCGTGGGTGCCGCCCACCTTGTTGGAGAGGAAGGCCTCATCTCACTCCTGAAAGCAAAAGGATATACAGTGGAGGGAGTAAAATGCTCCAAATCTTGTTGCAAAGAGCAATCAGGCTGTAAAGAGCAATCAGGCTGCAAAGAACATTCAGACTGCAAAGAGCATTCAGACTGTAAAGAGCAATCAGGCTGCAAAGAACATTCAGGCTGCAAAGAACATTCAGACTGCAAAGAGCATTCAGACTGTAAAGAGCATTCAGACTGCAAAGAGCATTCAGATTGCAAGAAACAATCTTCTAAAAACAAAAAATAGACAAATCTCGACTCCTGCAAATCGAGGTGAATTCAACAGCCCCGAAGTGGTGAAAGACTATTCTTTCTCCTCTTCGGGGCAAATAATTAATACCATCCCATGAGTGTGCGAAGGAAGGATGTCAGTTCACCGGCCATTTTCTGGTGTTGCCAGAAACTGGGATGCCAGTCGGCACCATAGAATAGGTCACCTGTGTGGGGCGTCATATCAAAACGGTAGATTTCTCGGTCACCGTTTTTATTGTAGTCGCTGACCACGGAGTCTAGTGTTTCACGCACCAGTTCCAACTCCTTGCCATTGAGCATCGAACCTGTCAGCATCACAATCTTCGCATTTGGATTGAGCGAACGCACTTGATGGATGAATTTCACGTAGGCGGCACGGAGCAACTTCACGTCGTAGTTGTTTGTTGACATGTCGTTGGTTCCCAGATTGATGCAAATAACATCTGGCCGATAGCGACCGAAGTCCCATTTCTCGCTTTTGTCGTGGTAGTTGGTATATTCATATTCTGTTCCCATGGGGTCGGGACTACCAGTCTTCGGACCATTATAGTGGCGATAGACGCCAATGCCGCTGCGTGCTATGGCATAGTGCTGGGCATCGAGAGCACGGGCGGTGATAGCTGCATAGCTATAATAATGATTCTCTGTGGCAAAGTCGAAATGCATAGCCTCGCTAGTCGCCTCGTTGCCATAGCCACAGGTGATGGAATTACCGATAAACTCAATCTTGCGGGTGGGCAATGCTGGCGAGGGTACTAAATGGCAGCCTTGGTCGAGTACAAAACCATGGAATTCGGGACGATGCTGGAAACCTTCGATGATATACATCAGTTTCACACGGTGAATGCCGTAGGGTAGGGCTGTGGCAAGGGTGGCGACAGAGTCCTCTGGGGAGCGCAGACTCACCTTGAAGGGTTCGGCATTGTCAATCTGTGCCATGAAATAGCCACTACCGGGCTTGGTGACCATCTTCAGTGAGGTGCCTTCAAACGATGCCCAAATCTGGATGCCAGGCCAACTGAATGATGGTGAGTCGGGATTGGCAAAGCTGACACGACCGATATATTGGATGTTGGGGTCAGAGGGCTTCACCACTGTGCCACGCAATGG
>JAFZAE010000208.1 GCA_017548385.1 Prevotella sp. | reverse complement strand
GAATTGAAACACGATGCCATCCTCTATGCCAAACAACCTATGGGAGCAGAGTGTGGCGATGGCAGTCTGCCTGCCCCCATCGTGAAGGGATATGTCGAACCCAATGTGGCATTTTGGACAAAGGCCATCTCGTTGATTGATGCTACACAGGATGTCTTCAAGAAGTATAATCTGATCACAGATGAGGTGGTAAGCCTGTGTGAGGGTGTGAGAGACGAGGCAGAATTTTTCCTCAATATCAGCAAGAAAGAGTTGGCCGGTGGAAAAGTCACTGATGAGGAATACGACCATATCCGTTACATCGGTGCGACATTTGAAAACCTCTCACTTGAAATGGTGAAGGAGCCCGACCAATATCTCATGGGGTGGAATGATATCCAGGGTACCGATAAATCCATTGCGGTCGTCGCTGACGTCTATACGGCCAATGCCGACAACAATCCTGAGATGTCGGTGCTCTACGAGGGTGTAGGACCGGCAAATGAGATTTATGTGATTGTTGAGATAGATGGCTATCTATACTTGATGCGAGGCGGAGTGTTCTCCTACAGGGAGTTTAAACGTCCATTGAATGAACAGCGTATGAATGACGAGGAATGGCAACAAAAACTGAAGGAATATCCTAATACGGGCAAGCCTTCATGGATGGAGGAAATCATCGTTCCGTTGAAACAGAAAGTCAGCGACAATGAGATAATTTATTACGGCACAGGCTGTTGAGGCCGACAGTCGATGATACTCACGGGTATCGTTTCCACTTCGGAGGCGGTGCCCGTTATTTTTATGCTTACCATGCATGCCTCTCGTTGATGGGGCTTGGAAAGGTCGAAAATGAAATTACCAATACTATAATAGATGCTATGGCCATGATATTTCTCAATATCCTGAAGTGTATGTGAGTGATGGCAGACCAAGATGTCGGCCCCGGCATCAATCATCCTATGGGCATCGACAATCTGCTGGAGGATGGGATGCATTGTATTCTCACCACCCCAGTGTAGGCTGACGATAATATAACATTGGGGATCGATGGCGCGCAGGTGTCGGATGCGGCCGAGAAGAGTGTCCATGCTCTCTTGACTCACGCAAGGGCGATGGGGCAGATAGGCATAGTTTTCCAGGGCAAGCCGTAGTGATGCTACCATCCACACATTTCGGGGGGCGGATGCTAAGAGCACGGGTTCGGCTGCCTCATCCATTGTACCTCCTGCTCCAATGGGTATCATACCGGCAGAGAGAATATTGGCATGCGTGTCAATCAGTCCGCGGCGCCCTTGATCGATACTGTGATTGTTGGCAAGATTGAGGTGGGTAATGCCATGGCGATAGAGGGCGGGAAGCCACTCGGGTTCACCACGGAAAATGTATTTCTTATGGACGGGAGCTTTGATTTTCGTAGCAGGGCATTCTAGGTTGGCTACCACCACATCGCTGTTGGCAAAGAGGGAGTCAACCCAAGGCACGAATAGTGAGTCGATGCCTGTTCGTTCTATTTCTGTGCGCACACCACGGTCGAGCAATAGGTCACCTGTC
This sequence comes from Prevotella sp., assembly GCA_017548385.1. Classification (GTDB taxonomy): domain Bacteria; phylum Bacteroidota; class Bacteroidia; order Bacteroidales; family Bacteroidaceae; genus Prevotella. The sequence continues at coordinate 3,906 of JAFZAE010000208.1, read as the reverse complement.
AACATCACCTTCAGTGTATCACCTGCCAGACAGTGAGAAGTGGATGTCAGCCAAAGAAAGAAGAGTACACAAATGGAATAGCATCCTTTGGATTTCATGAGTTTATATAATTATAGGATTTCATGAATTTTTGACAAATATAAAGGAAATACGACATTTTAAAAAATAAATCTAGCTAAAAATGACGATATGGCACAATTTACAAAATAATCGAAACGATTTGTCTTGGTTTTTTTAAAAGAATAGCGTATTTTTGCAAAATTAAACTACTATAGTATGAAGTTAACCCGTTTTTTCCTATTGATAATTGCTGTGTTTTTGGCATCGTCGACGCATGCACAGTGGGTGTGTACGTGGGCTACAGCCGCAGAGTTTACCGGCCCAAGTGATATGCCGGCCCGACCATTGACCGACCGTTCGCTGCGCGAGATTGTCCATGTGACGATTGGTGGTGATTGTTTCCGCCTACGCCTTTCGAATGAATTCAGCAAGGAACCTGTGGAAATCAAAAATATCTATGTGGCAGATGCCCTCGACTCATGCGACATCAATACCCGTACTGTCAAATACTTGACTTTTGGTGGAAAGAAGAATGTGACTATAGAACCAGGTCAGTGTGCTACGAGTGATGTATGCAAATACAACCTTAAACCGCTGCAGCGACTGTCGATAACCGTCTGCTATGGCGCGACACCCGTAAATGCCACTTCTCACAGAGGATCTCGCACCACATCTTATTTGATGGATGGTGTATCGAAGCCTAAAAAGCCATTTGTCACTACCGAAAGGGTACTCCACTGGTATAATATTGCTTCCATCGACGTGCCTGCAAAGGGTCAGCAATGTGTGGCGGTGTTAGGAAATTCCATCACCGATGGTCGTGGTTCTACAAACGATTTGCAAAACCGTTGGCCAGATAAAATGGCGGAGGCCCTAGCTGCGATGACCGATAAGGAGATTGCCGTGGCTAATTTAGGCATTGGTGGAAACTGTGTGGTGGCAGGCGGACTCAGTGAACCAGCACTCAAGCGTTTCGACCGTGACATCTTAGGGCAGGAAGGCATTACCTCGGTCATTATTTTCGAGGGTGTCAATGATATTGGTGGCAGCAAGGGTAGGAGTGAACAAATGACTAGACAATTGATAGAGGCATATAAAGAGATGATTACAAAGATACACGCCCGGGGGTTGAAAGTATATCTTGCCACTATCACACCTTTTGGTAAAAGTTTCTATGATGACACGCTTTTTAAAGAAGCAGCAAGGCAAACTGTCAACCAATGGATACGTACCAATACAGAGGCTGATGGCTACATTGACTTCGATGAACTCATGCGTGACCCAGAGCAACCCAACCAGTTACGTTCCGATCTCCAGGAAGACTGGTTACATCCCAATGCTAAAGGATATGAGGTGATGGGTGAATATGCTGCCAAATGCTTGCTCAATAAACAATAGTAACTACCATATCTATAGCATCAATTCTTTTCTCTAGATTAATCAAACAATTAATAATAACATCAAATTATGGCTATTCAAACTACACAAGAATCCAAAGGATTCTACAAGCTGTCTTGGCTTCAGCGCATCGGTTTCGGCTCGGGCGACCTTGCGCAGAATCTGATTTTTCAGGTTATTTGTACTTACTTGTTATTCTTTTATACAGACATCTACGGACTAACTCCGTCGGCGGTGGCTATCATGTTCCTTGTGGGCAATGTGGCAAATGTCATTTGGGATCCTATTGTGGGTGCTTTAATCGACAAGAGTAACCCACGTTATGGAAAATATCGTTCGTATCTGCTCTATGTAGGTATTCCCCTTTCAGGATTTGCTATTTTGTGCTTTTACAATGGTTTTGCACCATCGTTGATTTACGCATACGTTACATATATTTCCATGCAATTGCTCTATACGTTTATCAACGTACCATATGGAGCATTGAATTCATCGCTAACGCGTGATACTAACGAAATTACCATCCTTACGTCGGTACGTATGTTTATGGCTAATTTGGGTGGTTTGGCCGTCAACTCAGGTCTTCCTTTGTTCATCGCTTTGATTGCAGGAGCACCATCTGATAAACTTCCTAAAGATTCTGGCGCATGGTTCATAACCATGACTATTTATGCCATTGTTGGTTTCTGTTTGCTTTTGTTCTGTTTCAGCCAGTGCAAAGAACGCGTTGTTATGGATGCGAAAGCTACAGAGACTGTAAAGGTCAGCGATCTTTGGATGGAATTTTTGCGTAATCGTCCGTTGCGTATTATCGCCTATTTCTTTATTACTGCTTTTGCTATGATGTCAGTTGGCAATGCTGCCGGAGCATATTTTGTTAACAGCAATCTGCACGGTTCTGCCCAAGAATTGTCTATTTTTATGGCACTCGGCTCAATACCAGCTTTCATTTTTATGCCGCTTGTTCCGTGGTTTAAGCGTATGGTTGGAAAGAAGAACATGTTTTACATATTCCTTGGAGCAGCAATCATCGGTATGGCTATGCTCTATTTCATTTCCAAAATGGAGAATCCGAGTATGTGGATGATTTATGTGGCACAATTTATAAAGAGTACTGGTGTGATTGTGGCAACTGGTTATATGTGGGCTTTGGTTCCAGAGGTGATTTCATACGGAGAGTACACCACAGGACGTCGTATCTCGGGCATTGTCAATGCCTTGACGGGATTGTTCTTCAAGGCTGGTATGACTTTCGGAAGTATAGTTGGCCCAGCTGTGCTGGCTTTTGTTGGTTACAACAGCAAGGTTATCGACCAGACCCCGTTTGCCGAGGAAGGTATCCTTTGGCTCGTATGCGTCATTCCAGCTATTCTTTTGCTGCTCGCTATGTGGATTATCAGTAAGTATGAATTGGAGGATGATGTCATAGATAAGATTAACAAAGAAATTGAAGCACGTAGCAATAATGAATAAAAACATTAAGATATTCGCTCTCTTGCTGGCCATGATGCCGTTGGCATCTATGGCCCAGCAGGGGCTAAAAGACGCTGTCGGCAAGTATTTCCTGATTGGTGCAGCAGTAAATCAGTGGCAGAGTGACGGGCAGGTGCCTGAGGCTGATGCCGTGTTGGATAAGCACTTCAACTGTGCTGTTGCTGAAAACTGTATGAAGCCAGAGACTCTTGCACCAGCAGAAGGAATTTTCGACTTCCGCGTGGCCGACAAATTCGTGAAGTATTGCCAGGGCCACAATCTCAAGGTACTGGGTCACTGTCTGGTGTGGCATTCGCAGGCTCCCGACTGGTGGTTCACTAATGGCTATGCAGCCTCTCCCGTATCGAAGGAGGTGCTGAAAGAACGCCTCATCAAGCACATCAAAACTGTCGTGGGGCATTACAAGGGTCAGGTGCATGGCTGGGATGTGGTGAACGAGGCTATCATGGATGACGGTTCCTTCCGCAAGTCACCCTTCTACAATCTCTTAGGGGAGGAGTTCATCGAGATTGCTTTCCGCGCTGCTCATGAGGCCGACCCTGATGCAGAATTGTACTACAACGACTATTCCATGTCGGGGGCAGCTAAGCGCGATGCTGTCTGCCGTCTGGTGAAGAGCCTGAAAGATAAGGGGCTGCGCATCGACGGCGTGGGCATGCAGAGCCATAATGGCCTTGACTACCCTGACCTTGCAGAATATGAGAAGTCAATAGATGCCTTTGCTGCCTGTGGCGTGAAAGTGATGATAACCGAGCTCGACATTAATGTGTTGCCCAACCCGCAGGGATTTGGTGGTGCCGATATCAATCAGAACTACGAGTTGCAGCAGAAATACAATCCCTACACCGACGGCCTTCCAGTTGCCAAGCAGAAAGAGTTGGACGACCGTTGGATGGCTCTCTTCAACATCTATTACAAGCATCGTGAGCAGATCAGCCGCGTCAATCTGTGGGG
>JAFZAE010000207.1 GCA_017548385.1 Prevotella sp. | reverse complement strand
GTGCCTACAGTTACCTCAGTGCTACGATAGCCGCTTTCCCTCAGGGCGAAACGATGACCGATGCCCTTCATCGCGCCGGTTTCACCTCTGCCACTTTTAAGCGCATGACCTTTGGCACATGCACTATGTATTTCGCCACAAAACCCTAAGAAATAGACGGATCGGGCAAATGGCATTTTAACACCCCAAGCAAATTAAATTATGGACATTTACGGACTTATAGGCTATCCTCTGGAACATTCGTTTTCCATCAGTTACTTCAATGAGAAGTTTCAGAACGAAGGCATCAGAGCGAAATATCTGAATTTCGAGATTCCCTCAATAGAAAATCTCCAGGAAATTTTAGCCTCCACCCCTAACCTCAAGGGGTTGAATGTGACTATTCCTTACAAACAAAAGGTCATCAGTTACCTGGACTTTGTAAGTCCTGAGGCACGTGCTATTGGTGCTGTCAACGTCATCCGCGTGGAGCATAAGGGCAAGGAGATCATCCTCAAAGGCTACAACAGCGATGTCATCGGTTTCACCCAAAGCATTGAACCTATGCTGGAGTCTTTCCACAAAAAAGCCCTTATTTTAGGTACCGGCGGTGCAGCTAAAGCCATCAATTTCGGTCTCAAGTCACTCGGTCTTGAAACTGTTCTTGTGAGTCGTTTCGAGCGTCCTGGCACTGTGATGTACAAAAACCTCACCGCAGAGGATATCAAAGAATACAACGTCATTGTGAATTGTACCCCTTGCGGGATGTTTCCCCATACCAACGAGTGTCCGGACCTGCCCTATGAAGCCATGGACAGCCATACGTTGCTCTACGACCTCATCTACAACCCCGACGAAACCATGTTCATGCACAAAGGTCGTGAACGGGGTGCCACAGTGAAGAATGGGTTGGAGATGCTGCTACTCCAGGCATTCGCCAGTTGGGAATTCTGGAATAAATAAAACAAAAATGAACGATACAAACAGATACATGCTCCGCGGCGTATCAGCCGCCAAGGAAGACGTACACAACGCCATCAAGCACATCGACAAGGGGCTCTACCCCCGTGCTTTCTGCAAGATTATCCCCGACATTCTCGGTGGTGACCCAGCGTATTGCAACATCATGCATGCCGACGGTGCCGGCACGAAGTCGTCACTCGCCTATATGTACTGGCGCGAGACAGGTGACCTGAGTGTATGGAAAGGCATTGCACAGGATGCCATTGTAATGAACACCGACGACTTGCTGTGTGTAGGAGCCGTTGACAACATCTTGGTATCCAGCACGATAGGAAGGAACAAGCAGCTGATTCCCGGTGAAGTCATCTCAGCCATCATCAACGGTACCGACGAGTTGCTTGAGGAGATGAGAGAGATGGGCATCGGCATCTATCCCACAGGTGGAGAGACTGCTGATGTGGGTGACCTTGTGCGCACTATCATCGTCGACACCACCGTCACCTGCCGTCTGCGACGCACCGACGTGATTGACAATGCCAATATCCGCCCGGGGGATGTTATCGTCGGTCTGTCGTCAACAGGACAGGCTTCCTATGAAAAAAACTATAATGGTGGTATGGGCAGCAATGGGCTCACCTCTGCACGCCATGATGTCTTTGCCAAATACTTAGCAGGGAAATATCCTGAGAGTTATGACCACAATGTTCCAGAGGAACTTGTTTATAGCGGTAAAAAGCAACTTACGGACAGTGTGGAAGGTGTCGTTATGGATGCCGGCCGATTAGTCCTCTCACCTACACGCACCTATGCCCCCGTCATTAAACGTATCCTTGACGAGCATCGCAGTAACATCCATGGGATGGTTCACTGTACAGGTGGTGCCCAGACAAAGGTGCTACATTTCGTGGGTGACAACTGTCATGTTGTGAAAGACAATCTCTTTGACACTCCCCCATTGTTCCGACTCATTCAAGAATCCAGTGGCACAGGATGGCGTGAGATGTACCAAGTGTTTAACATGGGGCACCGCATGGAAATCTATGTAGAAGAAGCTTTGGCTTCGAGTATCATCGACATCAGTCGCTCGTTCAACATCGACGCACAAGTCGTGGGACATATTGAGGAAGGCCCCCGCTCACTTACCATCAAGTCGGCACATGGGGTGTTTGAGTATAGATAATGGGAGTATAGTTGCTATAGTAACTATAGATGGTATATATACTATAGAAAAAATAGAATAAAAAAATGGCAGAAAACAACAGTATATTAGAGAAATTGGATGGTTTGGAGGCTCGTTTTGAGGAGATATCCACCTTGATAACCGACCCCAACGTGATTGGCGACCAACAACGTTTCGTGAAACTGACAAAGGAATACAAAGACCTGAGTGACATCATGGATGCGCGTAAACGGTATATTGCCTGTCTGAATACCATTAAAGAAGCCAAGGACATCATCGCCAACGAGAGTGACCCCGACCTTCGTGAGATGGCCCGTGAGGAACTTTCCGAGAATGAAGCCCTTCAACCTCAGCTGGAGGAGGAGATTAAAATAGCCTTAGTGCCCAAAGACCCTGAGGATGCCAAGAACGTACAGATGGAAATCCGTGCTGGAACTGGAGGCGACGAAGCCTGTCTCTTTGCCGGCGACTTGTTCCAGATGTATAAACGTTTCTGCGACTCTAAAGGATGGAAGCTTGCTATCACCAGTGTGAGTGAAGGTGCTGTGGGAGGTTATAAGGAAATCGATTTTGCCGTCAGTGGCACCGATGTCTATGGCACATTGAAATATGAGTCGGGTGTCCACCGTGTACAGCGAGTCCCTGCCACAGAAACTCAGGGCCGCATGCATACTTCCGCCGCCACGGTCGCCGTACTTCCCGAGGCCGACAAATTTGATGTAACTATCAACGAGGGAGAAATTAAATGGGACACCTTCCGTTCGAGTGGTGCTGGTGGTCAGAATGTGAACAAAGTGGAATCAGGCGTCCGTCTGCGCTATATGTGGAAGAACCCAAACACTGGCGAGACTGAGGAAATCCTCATCGAATGTACTGAAACACGCGACCAGCCCAAGAACAAGGAACGTGCCCTCTCACGTCTCTACACCTTTATTTACGACAAAGAGCACCAAAAATACCTTGACGACATTGCATCCCGTCGCAAGAGTTTAGTGAGCACAGGCGACCGTTCCGCTAAAATCCGCACCTACAACTTCCCGCAGGGACGTGTCACCGACCACCGCATCGGCTACACCACCCATGACCTTCAGGGTTTTCTTGGCGGTAACATCCAAGATATGATCGATGCCCTCACCGTAGCCGAGAACGCTGAACGGATGAAGGAGAATGAATTGTGATTTAGGTGTTTAGGAGTGTAGGAGTGGGAGTTTGGACTATACTCTTTTTTAGGAGTTTGGACAATTGAATCTTCAAGGCTAATGTCCCTTTAACAATATAATATAAGTATGACCAGAGAGCAATTAGTAACCCAAATCAGGGAAAAGAAATCATTTTTGTGTGTAGGTCTTGACACCGACATCAATAAAATCCCTCCTCATTTGTTGAATACTGAAGACCCCATTTTCACCTTTAACAAAGGCATTATCGACGCCACAGCCGAATATTGCGTTGCATATAAACCCAACTTGGCGTTCTATGAGAGTCTTGGTGTGAAGGGTCTGCAAAGTTTTGAGCGTACAGTGAAATACCTCAAAAAATACTATCCCAAGCATTTTATCATCGCTGATGCCAAACGTGGCGACATTGGCAACACATCATTGATGTATGCCCGTACTTTCTTTGAGGAATATGACATCGATTCCCTTACAGTGGCCCCCTATATGGGCGAGGATAGCGTTCGCCCCTTCTTGGAGTATGAAGGGAAGTGGGTTATCCTGTTGGCTCTGACAAGCAATAAAGGTTCTCATGACTTCCAACTGACAGAATCGTCCGATGGTCAGCGTCTTTTTGAGAAAGTCATCCTCAAGTCTCAGGAGTGGGCTGGCCCCGACCAAATGATGTATGTGGTTGGTGCCACCCAAGGAGCCATGTTTGCCGACATCCGCCGTCTGGCTCCCACCCATTTTCTACTCGTTCCCGGCGTGGGTGCTCAGGGAGGCAGTTTGCAGGAAGTATGCCGTTATGGTATGATTAGCGACTGTGGTCTGTTGGTTAATTCTTCGCGAGGCATCATTTATGCGAGTCAGGGTGAGGATTATGCCGAAGCCGCTGCTGCTAGTGCAAGAAAAGTGCAGGAGGAAATGGCTGTGGAATTAGACGCCAGACTATAGACTATAGACTATAGAGTTTAGACATTAGATGCTGGTCATAATAACGATTGCTTAAAACTAAAGACAAAAAGCATGAGCGAGGGCAAGATTATCAATGATCCTGTATTTGGATTCATTAAGATTCCAGGCGGTCTGCTGATGGACATTGTCAACCATCGGCTGATGCAGCGTCTGCGGCATATCAAGCAGGTAGGTCTTGCCTCGGTGGTTTATCCCGGTGCCCAGCATACCCGTTTCCAACATTCTCTTGGAGCCTATTACTTGATGAGTGAAGCCATTCTGAGTCTACAGCAGAAAGGCATTTTTATTTTCGACAGTGAGGCGGAGGCATTGAAAGCTGCTATCCTCATGCACGACATCGGCCACGGCCCTTTCTCACATGTCCTGGAAAACACACTGATTGACGGTGTCTCTCATGAGGACATCTCGCTGATGATGATGGAAGAAATCAACCGTGAGATGAATGGCAATTTGAATATGGCCCTCAGCGTATTCAAAAATGAATATCCCAAACACTTTCTCCACCAGTTGATTAGTAGCCAACTCGACATGGACCGTCTGGACTACCTACGTCGTGACAGTTTCTTCACAGGTGTCACCGAGGGTAACATAGGCAGTGCCCGCATCATCAAAATGCTCAACGTGGTAGACGACAACTTGGTCGTAGATTCCAAGGGCATCTACTCCATCGAAAACTATCTTACCAGCCGTCGACTGATGTACTGGCAAGTGTATCTGCATAAAACAACTGTGGCATGTGAGAAAATGCTTGTCAACGTGCTCATGCGCGCAAAAGACCTTTCGCGGCAAGGTATGAAGTTGTTCTCCTCACCAGCCTTAGGATATTTCCTCCAGAATGAAATTGACAAGAAGAAATTCCACGAAAATCCCGAAGTCCTTGCCAACTACTCCCTCCTTGACGACAACGACATCTTCAGTGCATTGAAAGAATGGTCAAAGAGCGACGACAGGGTGCTCTCGCTCCTCTCACGGAATGTTGTGGAACGTTGTCCCTTCAGAGTAGAAGTGAGCGAGGAGCCTTTTAGCGAAGACCGCATCACAGAGACAGAAGAACAATTGATGCGTGCCACTGGCGTCAACCGTGACGAGGTGAAATACCTCTACAAAGTGAGCACCATTCAGAAAGACATGTACGATATTACCGACGACCATATCACAATCTTGTTCAAAGACGGTACAATGAAAGACATCGCCGAAGCCTCAGAAATACTGAACGTACAACTATTATCAAAGAAAGTGCGGAAATATTATCTGTGTTGTCAGAGAGTTTAGGAGTTTAGGAGTGTAGACACATCCGAAAACAGCGAGAGACGAGAGGAAATCAAATAAATCGTAGGTTTTTTCGGTATATGGAATATTTTGTTTATCTTTGCCGAATTAAACACAAGAAATGATATAATAATGGAATTTTCAGCAAAACAAATAGCGGAGTATCTTGGTGGTAGCATTGAGGGCAATCCCGATGTCACTGTTCATACATTCTCCAAAATTGAAGAGGGAAAAGCAGGAGCCATCTCTTTTCTCGCCAATGCAAAATACACCCACTATCTTTATGAGACCGCCTCGAGCATCGTCCTGGTAAACAACGATGTGGTATTGGAGCAACCCGTCACCGCCACATTGATTCGTGTGCCCAATGCCTATGAGAGTGTAGCCCGTCTTCTTCAACTCTATGAGTCGATGAAGCCCCGCAAGAGTGGCATCGACTCGCTTGCCTTTGTCTCACCTAGTGCAAAGATTGGCGAGGGATGTTATATCGGTGCATTCGCCTTTGTTGGCGACAATGCAGTTCTCGGCGACGGTTGTCAAGTCTATCCCCATGCCTATATAGGCGATGGCGTGAGTGTGGGTAAAAATTGTATCCTCTATCCCCACGCCAGCGTCTATCATGGATGCCGCATTGGCAACAACGTAACGCTCCATTCCGGCAGCGTCATCGGTGCCGACGGTTTTGGTTTCGCCCCGACGCCAGAGGGTTATGACAAGATTCCTCAGATAGGTATTGTGACCATTGAGGACAATGTGGAAATTGGCGCCAACACCTGCGTTGACCGTTCTACCATGGGCAGTACTTACGTGCGTAAAGGAGTGAAACTGGATAATCTGGTTCAGATAGCCCACAACACCGACATTGGCGAAAACACCGTCATGTCAGCACAGGTCGGCATTGCCGGCAGCACAAAAATCGGTCAATGGTGTATGTTTGGTGGTCAGGCTGGTGTCGCCGGTCATATTACCGTGGGCGACAAGGTGAATCTTGGTGCTCAGGCAGGTGTCACAGGCAGTGTGAAGTCGAATGAGACCCTCATCGGCTCCCCTGTGATTCATCCAACCAACTATTTCAAGTCGTATGCCATTTTCCGTAGGTTACCCGATATGTATAAAAACCTCAGCCGTATGGAGAAAGAAATTCAGGAACTTAAAGCACAATTGAACAAAAATGAATAAGCAACGTACCCTTAAAGGCAGTTTTTCCCTATTTGGCAAAGGTCTTCACACAGGTCTGAGCCTCACCGTGACATTCAATCCAGCCCCGGAGAATACAGGATACAAAATTCAGCGCATAGATGTGGATGGGCAACCTATCATTGATGCCCATGCCGATAATGTCAGCGACACACAACGTGGTACGGTGCTTTCCTCTAAAGGTGTGCGTGTTTCAACCGTTGAGCATGCCCTTGCTGCACTCTACGCCCTTGGTATTGACAACTGCCTCATGCAGGTAAATGGTCCAGAATTTCCCATTCTTGATGGTAGTGCCGCCACATATGTCGACCGTATCAAGCAGGTTGGTATCGAGGAACAGAACGCTCCCAAGGACTATTACATCATCCGTCACAAGATAGAGGTGAAGGATGAGGAGAATGGTTGTTGCATAACCATTCTTCCAGATGATGAGTTCAGCATTACGGTTATGTGCTCATTTGAGTCGAAATTCATCAGCAGCCAGTTTGCCACCCTCGACAATATTGAGAAATTCCCCGAGGAGGTTGCCCCAGCACGCACTTTTGTGTTCGTCCGCGACATAGAGCCGTTGCTCAACGCCAACCTCATCAAAGGTGGCGACATGGACAATGCCATCGTGATTTATGAACGGCAGATTTCCCAAGAACGCCTCGACCAGTTAGCTGAACTGCTGAATGTCCCCACAATGGATGCCACCAAGCTGGGATATATCCAACACAAGCCTTTGGTTTGGGACAATGAATGCACCCGTCATAAACTGTTGGACATTGTTGGCGACATGGCTCTCATTGGCAAGCCCATCAAGGGACGTATCATAGCCACTCGTCCCGGCCACACCATCAACAACAAGTTTGCCCGTCTGATGCGCCGCGAGATTCGCAAGCATGAAATCCAAGCCCCTATTTACGACCCCAACGAAGTACCATTGATGGACAACAACCGCATCCGCGAGTTGCTCCCCCATCGCTATCCAATGCAGCTCATCGACAAAGTGATTGCCATCGGTCCGACAAGTATCGTGGGAGTGAAGAACGTCACCGCTAATGAGCCGTTCTTCCAGGGACATTTCCCCCAAGAACCAGTGATGCCTGGTGTACTAATGGTTGAGGCTATGGCCCAATGCGGTGGCTTGCTGATACTAAACACATTGGAAGACCCAGAGCACTGGTCCACCTATTTCCTTAGAATCGATGAAGTGAAGTTCCGCCAGAAAGTTGTTCCCGGTGATACGCTCCTCTTCCGTGTCGAGTTGCTTCATCCGCTGCGTCACGGCATCAGTTCGATGAAAGGCTACATTTTCGTGGGTGATCAAGTGGTGGCTGAAGCTAACTTCACTGCTCAAATTGTAAAGAACAAATAGGTAGGTTTAGACTCTAGAATCTAGACTTTAGACATTAGACTCTGGATGTTAGACGAAATAACGTAAGCTCAAAAAACTAAATAACTCATAAACTAAACCCAGGAGATATGAACCAAATCAGCCCCATGGCATACATTCATCCCGAGGCAAAACTTGGCGACAACAATGTAATCGGCCCATTCTGCTATATCGACCGCAATACTGTCATCGGCGACAACAACGTGCTCCAGAATGGTGTTACCATCAATTATGGCGCACGAATTGGCAATGGCAATGAGTTTTTCACTGGTGCGAGTATCTCTGCCAAGCCCCAGGACTTGAAATTCCGTGGCGAGGACACCATCTGCGAGATTGGCGACAACAACAGTTTCCGTGAGAATGTAAACATTTCACGTGGCACTGCTTCGAAAGGTACTACGCAGATTGGCAACAACTGTCTGTTTATGGAGAATGTCCACATTGCCCACGACTGTTTCTTCGGCAACAACCTGATTATCGGCAATTCAACTAAATTCGCTGGTGAGGTGGTGGTAGATGACAATGCCATCATCAGTGCTGCTGTGCTCTGCCACCAGTTCTGCCGTGTCGGCGGATATGTGATGATTCAGGGAGGCAGTCGTTTCAGCATGGATATTCCACCTTATATTATTGCAGGCAAGGAACCCATCCGCTACTGTGGCATCAATATTATCGGTCTTCGCCGCCGTGGTTTCGACAAAGACACCATAGACTTGATTCACAATGCTTATCGACTGCTCTATTCCAAGGGAATTCTGGCTGAGGGTATTGAGGAAGTACGCAAGACCCTACCAGAAACTCCTGAGATAAAATACATTATCGATTTTGTGAGCAGTTCGAAGCGAGGCATCATCAGGTGACCTCTGTGCATCATGGATAAACTGATTGTGATACTCGGCCCCACGGCGGTAGGTAAGACGGAAGTCAGCCTTCGTGTTGCCGAGTATTTTGGGCTACCTATCATCAATGCTGACTCACGACAGATCTATAGCGAGATACCCATCGGCACTGC
>JAFZAE010000206.1 GCA_017548385.1 Prevotella sp. | reverse complement strand
TCATCTGCTTTTTTCCAGAATTTCACAATACCAACCTTCTGTTTTTTCTTTGTCTTCACATTATAGAGCCACACTTTGCGTCCCTCCCATGCTTTATAGTCGCGCTGTCCGCCGTCGCCCAACCACATATAGAGGTCGGCTGCATGGAGGGATTCTGCGGGTGAATAGCCGATGATATTGACATGGAGGGCCTCCGACTGCGCATTCCACACGTCGAAGCGGATACTTTCCTTTTGTTTGTCTGCGCCAATACCTTGGGGCAGGGTGACGGTATATGAGCAACCCTGTTTCATGGAGCGTGGCAGTTGGAGGAACAGCCAATGGTCGAGTTCGCTGGTCAGCGTATTGTCGGTATTCATAGGCTTTGACTTACGCCAGACCGACACAGGCTGCTGGCTGCCAAAAGCAGCATCGTCTTCGGAACTGATGCGCCATTGCGAGGCCATCTGTGCTTCTGCCACCTTCAGCCGCTCACCAAATACTAAGAGTGTGTCATCACCCTCAGCAAAGGAGTGCCCTAGATAGGCACTGGGACCGGTGCCATCATCACGGTAATGCACCTCACCGTCTCGGAAATGCACCATAAGGTAGTCTTTGTCAATCACTTTCACTTCAATCAACTTCGTGGCTTTGACAGGTGCTGCAATCATAAGAAATGCCACGATGAGAAGGGGAAATAGGATTCTTTTCATAGAGTGTAAAAGATTTGAGATTGGGGAGTTATTAACTTTTGGGTTCGATGGTATTGGCGATTTTATCAACATTCATACTGCGGGCACTGGCATCGAAGATATCCTTATAGACACCACCTTGCTGATAAACTTCATCGGGAGTGCCACTCTGCACGACATGTCCCTCTTTGAGCACATAAATCTTGTCGGCATCAATAATCTGCCCGATGTTGTGTGAAATGATGATAACAGTGCGCCCTTCCTTAATGGCATCAATACTGGCTTTAATCTGTTCTGTAGCAATGGCATCGAGACTCGCCGTGGGTTCATCGAGGAAAATGATAGGTGGATTTTTGATGAACATACGCGCGATAGCAATGCGTTGTTGCTGTCCGCCACTCAATTGCAGCGCCTGAGTCTCAAAGCCATGGGGCAGTTGTACTATCTGGTCGTAGATATATGCCTGCCGGGCTGCCTTCACCACATCTTCATGAGAGGCATTGGGATTGCCATATTTAATATTTTCTTCAATCGTACCATCGAAAATATGGTTTTTCTGAAGAACAAGTCCCACATTCTCACGCAGCCATTGGGTGTCCCATTCACTAAGTTCCACACCATCGAGCTGGATGCTGCCACAGTCGGGATGGTAAAATTTATCAAGCAAGTTGACAACGGTACTCTTGCCAGCGCCGCTCAGACCTACAAGGGCCGTAATCTTACCACTCTCGATGTGCATGGAAACATCAAACAATGCCTGTGTGCCATTGCCATAGGTGAAATCTACGCCTGAGAGTTGGAAGTCGCCCTTCACTTCCTGAGGACGATATTTCCCTGAGTCCTCCACCTCACCATCAGCATGAAGAATACCAAAGAATCCCTCTGCATAGATGAGGGCATCGTTCATATCGTCATAAATGCGGTGGAGTTGTCGGATGGGTGCACTCACATTGGCAAAGAGCATAACATGATACATAATCTTACCAATGGTCATGCCAGGATATTCAATAAGCACCAGATAGGCTGTAAGAATGATGATGAGCACTGTACCAATTTGCTCAAGGAAACTCTTCAAACCATTGAAAAGATAACTTTGCTTGCGGATATTCAGTTGTAGATCGGTCATGTTGCGCTGGATTTGCGCCTGGCGATCCGCCTCAATCTGCTCACGGTTAAAGGACTTGATAACAGTGATACTCTCAATGATATTGAGAATGCCCTGACTCACAGCCTGATGACCACCAAAAATGCCTCGCCGTCCGCCCTTCATTCGCTTGGCCTGAATATACGTGACATAGAAATAGATGGGTACGATACATAACGCAACCAACCCCACATAGAAATTAGCCATGAACATCAACGCCAATGCCAAGATAGCACTGGTGAAAAGTGGTAAAATTTCGATAAAGAAATTGTTAACGGTATTACTCAGGCTCATAATACCTCTGTCAATACGAGACTGCAATTTCCCTGTCTCATTACCCTCAGATGAAAAGAAAGCCATGCGAAAGGAGAGCATCCGCTCTACCACACGCAAAGACAAGTCGCGACTCACGAGTATGCGCATCCGTTCGCCATAATATCGCTGAAAAAAGGTCACCACGGCACCTATAATTTCCTTACCCAACAAGATAATAGTGATAGTAACCAAAATAGTTACTGCACTACCCCATGAGAAGGCCGGTTGCTGAATAAGCGCATTGATGGCATCGACAGCGCGGTCAAGCACCACAGCGTTTACCTGCGCCATCAATGAAGCTACAAGAGTCAATGCCAATGTGATACCTATTAGCCACTTGTACGGTAATACAAATGGCAAAATGTTTTTCAACAGGTCAAGAATATTCATCTTACCCGTTGTTGGGGTTTCCTCTTTGTTCATACTCGGTGCAAATATAGATAAAAAAATCCATGTGTGAAAATCATTTGAGGAATTTTTATGACATTTGGAGCATTCAAAAACAATGGACAGAACTGTATCTACCAAATGTTTCTTATTCCAGCAATGCTTCTATCTCCGCCTGATGATGACCAGGAATGACGATATGGTGATTACCAATAGGATTTTTCAGGAAATAAGAGGTCTGCGAGGGATTATCCAATCGAATGGCAAACTGTGTGCGGCATAAATCACGACGTGCCTCACACCTGAGCAGTACACCCTCAGCCACGAAATTACGAGAGAGGTCGCCTGCCAACTTGAAAACAGTAACAGGACCCTCATCCATATATCCTCGTATACCCACACCGATACCTGACTCAAAATGTGTGTCAAATTCATAGCGTGAAACCATATCGAGCGGTATAGTGCAATGTGCCAACATCATCTCACCGGTTTCGGGATTGATCGAGGCGGGATTGGCTTGGAAACCCGACATTCCCGTCAAAGCACGTGTCACCATCATCGAAACCATGGCAGGCACATCACCTTCACAACCAGCCACCAATCCCTCGGCGTTAAGTCGTGCCAATGCTAAGCATCCAGTATTGCGAACTGCCGTGAGCAGGTCGAAACAACGGATAGTGAGGCCATCCAGACGATACTTCTCAACTATTCGCTGCAAAGCGAGATAGATGCGAAAAGCCCCAGGAAGCGATGTTCTCACCGTCTCGTTGTCACAAGAATAGGCTGTCAGTTGGTCGGAAGCGATCTCTGGCATAGAAGAAATTTCATCGAGAAGATATTGCATCTCCACATCTACCAAATGCAGGCCCAATCGGCGGGCGAGTAACTCTTTGTCACATTTACTGGCAATCAACCAGTCTGAGGGTTGTCCGATAATGCCAAGACGCTTACCACGAAGCCTGGCATACGCCTCCCCAACCTGTGTCAACCTATGTATTCTTGTTGACACGTAGTCTGTGAGGCCATGGATAATCTCACCTGTGATACCCTGTTGACGGAGAAAGGACAGGATCTCAATCGATGCAGCCAACGAATTGCTCTGCCCCGAAGCCAAAAGATAAAACGGGCGTGATGAACGTTGTCGCAAATCGGGTAATAATCGTTGGAACAGACCCTCCGTTCCACCCGTACGGACATAAATCAAATCGAGGGCATGACTGCCATAATCAGAAAAATTACCGCCACGGAAATCGTATTCTATCCCTAGTGTTCCTAAGAATTCCTTTGTGACTTGAGCCACAGTTGCCTCATCATGAAGGCCTGATGTCAGTGTATAGATTGCTATTTTCATTGTAATGGATTTTTGAGGGTTGATGTAGAGATTGGACAAAGATAGTGTTTTTTAAGGAAACATTATACTTTTTAAATCACATATTGACTGATAATAAGAAAAATAGCTGTATCTTTGCATAAAATATGCTGCATCTCGAATGAAAAAAATACTACTTATACTACTGTTGTTGTTGACAGGATTTTACCTCCATGCCCAAAATGATCCCGGTGGTAAATTTATCACAAAATATAGGGCTGTGCCCAACAACTACAATTTCTGGGTCTATACCCCAGAAGACTACGAGCCAGGCGGTCATCCACTGCCATTGGTTATCTTTCTGCATGGCAAAAGCCTCTGTGGAACCGACTTAAACAAGGTGAAACGCTATGGTGTGCTCAATGCTATCGAGCGGGGAAAAATCGTCCCTGCCTTTGTATTGGCACCTCAGAATCCTGGAGGTTCGTGGAACCCTCAAAAACTCTATGGTCTCTTGGAATGGATGGAAGCCAACTATCCCATCGACACTACACGCGTCTATGTACTCGGTATGAGCCTGGGCGGTTATGGCACTATGGACTTCGCCGGCACCTATCCCGATAAAATCGCCGCCGCGATGGCTCTCTGCGGTGGTACCACCCTACGTGACAACCAAAAAGACGGACTAGGACGCCTTCCGCTATGGATAATGCATGGCACAGCCGACCGTGCCGTGCCAGTCAGCTGCTCGAAAACCGTGGTGGATTATCTACAAAAAAACAAGGAAGACTCACTGCTTCGCTATTGGTGGTTGCCCGGTGCTTCTCATGGCATCCTCGCAAGGCTATTCTATCTGCAAAAGACATACGACTGGCTTTTCACTCATTCTTTAGGCGACAACCCTCGTGTTGTGGACCGTTCGTTCGATATCACGATGGACGACATCAAGACGACCTACGAAGAACTGAAATGGTCGAAAGACATGTTTGAAGATGACTAAAAAACCTTTAATCACAATAACTATAAAAACAAATCTTATGAGAACCACCCCCATCACTCGACTGCTGTTTTTAGTCACAATGATTATATGTGACGGCTCTTTTTGTATGGCTATTGGCTCAAAACCAACAGACGACACTCCTGACCGCCGCACATTCGGCTTGATAGGCAACGTAAAGGAAGTGCAAATCTCCATCACCGACAATTCCGAAGACATCGTGGACGACCCAATACTAGAAGATCAATTGATGACCTTCGACGAAAAAGGACGCATTACACGTGACATCAACGATTGTGAATACGTCTATGATGCTCAAGGCAATTTCTTCAAGGGAGCAAAAGAATATACAAAAATGGAGCGCGACGAGAAAGGACGCATCAAATGCTACGAAACCCGTCTTGACGATGAAGATCCAGATTGCTACCGTTATACTTATAAATATGATACTAAGGGGAGACCAACGACGATAGAACTTCTGTTATGGGAGGGCCTTTATACAAATACATTCACCTATTCAGGCGACAACGTCTATCCCGACAAGCTCGCCATTGAGGGGGATGAAGAAGGAGACCACTACTCCATCGTGGTCACCTACGAATATAAATCCTTTGACGAACAGGGCAACTGGACGGAACGTGTTTGTAACACAGAAACACGCATCACCAGTCTGGGAGACACCGATATCACCCAAGAAAGTATGAGCACGCTGGAGCAGCGTGAAATAACATATTATTAGAACTTCAATTGGTATGACAGGCCGACATAGTGACGGTTAGTCTCATTATCGTCATCGCTGTTAACATGCTGATAGCGATAGTAGAGTCCCATACTATGCTGCTTATTAATTTTGTAATCATACCCTACTGTATAGCGTACTTTCTGTAGGTCCAAGCCATTGAACAACTCCACACTGGCGTATGGTGTAATGGGAAATCCTTTGGTTTTATACTCTGCCTGCAAGCGACTACGGAGCACCATTTTGTCCTTCGATTTATAAGTATGTGAAATACCATCGGAGAATCCTTCTGCCATATACTCTTCCTCGTCTTCATCAAAATAGATAGTACGATGGTCTATCGTCCGCTCTGGCTTATAGGTGTATTGGGCACGTTCGCGAAGGGAAAAATCAAATTTACCAAGTTTATAACTACCCGTCAGAGACACCTGGAAGCGATGACGGCACCCCCAATATTCAGCACTCCTCTTGAGCGTTCCTACGTCAAGAATGCCTTTGGTAACCTCCACATCATCCGCATCATAATAGGAGTATTTTTCATTGTTGTCATAAAGGAAAAAATAGCCTGCAGATGCTTTTAACCATGATGTCAGTTTGTAGGATGCATCCACACCAACCGACCATCTGTCTACGGTTTTCACATCATCGCGTGTTCGCATCTCTGCCTCAATGCCAAAAGAGAGCTTCTTGTTGACCTTATGTTCTGCCTCAACGGAAAGAATTGTCCCGAAGTCATCTCTTTGCGCCAAAGTTCCAAGAGGGAACATCATTACTGCTATGAAGAAGAATTTAAATCTCATTTTGTTGAAAATAATTAGAAGGGTTGTCAAAAGGCAGAACTACACCTCATTCCATTCGGAGTTGCGGAGTTTTGTCTTATTGTCAACAGGATTGGTGGAACGTCCTTTGTCGGAATAATACACTTTGAGCACAGCCATGTCGCGCAACATGTCAAGTCCTCCCACTTCTACCTTAATGACATCCAAGCCTGTGCGCTCTTTCAAGTCGGCAATGAGCTCTTCTCGACGTTCTGGCTTGATTAGTTCAATGCGGTCGTATTGTATCAGTTTGGCTGACACCACCTTGAGACGTTTTTCACATATCCACACCGAAAAGACAATGACGGCATTGGTGATAAGCAATTCGGTATAAGTCATCGTTGAAGCCAGCGCATTAACCACGGAAAGACAGATAATCAAGAAGAGGTAGGTCATCTCCCGTACTGGCATGGCATCTGTTCGATACCGCATGATGCTAAAGATACCAAACAGTCCGATACCCACACCGATACCCGTCTTTCCCTTCATGTCCTCCAAAACAAAAATCATGAAGAACACAATAAAGAAAATCGATACACCTATCAATATATAAGTGAAATAGAAATCACGCCTTTTGCTCTTTTGATAATACAGTCTATCAACTATAAACCAGTTGACTGCGACACATATCAAAAAGCGTATTAACATCTCGCCAAAATTTAGCGATATACCAAATAAATTTTCCATATATTATTGTATTACGAATAGTTTAAAAGTATCAGTTTTCCACTCCATTTAGAGGGGAGCTGAAGGTAAGATTTGCTATTTTCTTGATGTCTATGAGTTTTGGTTTGAAACGATTCACTCGGAGTGCAGGGTTTGTGAGTGCCGAACCCATGCAATATTTGCTGAATCCATGAGGGAAAACTCTCAAAAGCCGGAGCATTTCCAAAATAGGCGAATAACAGAGTCCATCGCGCTTGAGTTCTACTATTACCAATGGATCCATCTGTTGTTCAATTCCCGATACAAGATTGGTGAAATGCAAGTTGCTGTCGATGGTAAGTCTTTCGGTCTTCGCCTTGTTGACCAACGTGATGCGGTCGAAACGATTCTGTAAGGCGGGCATAAGTGTCGAGATGTCATACCTCAGATGCTTTGCCAGGAAATCTTGACGCTCACTCCCTTCCAATCCCATTTGTTCGACACGCATCCTCTTTTTCTTGGTCCGTCCATGATTGTTCTTGGTTTTTACCTCCATGAACTGTAGATTAGAACTGACGTATGTACGGAAACGTATTTTCTGTCGGTTGACATGTCCATGCTGATGGGTATAGAACATATCATAATCCGTGGTGTCGTAATAAGTGGTTTCATACCGCATATTACGTTCCCCTTCGATCTCTTGTGCCCAATAGTCATCCCTGGCCATTTCGAGCAAGCGCAACAACACCGGCATCGTCGTGACGAATTTGGTGTCAATACGATTCATGAGCCTAATATTGCTCATTTCATCGAGTGTAATTTTGTCGAACTGCGCAAGTAGTTTGTCCATTATTGACAATCTGTTGTTATGATACAAAGATAGCACAATCAATAGCCAATGGCAAGATTTATCAACCAATAGAGTGTTTTGTTCAACAAACCTAGGGATTATTTCACATTACCCACACTGACGAGGTATTCCGCAATCTGCACAGCATTAAGTGCCGCACCCTTACGAATTTGGTCGCCACTGAGCCAGAGAGTTAGTCCACAGTCGCTTGAGATGTCATTGCGAACACGTCCCACAAAGATATTGTCACGCCCGGCAGTGTCGAGAGGCATAGGATAGACAAGATTAGCGGGGTCGTCACAAAGCGTGCATCCCGGTGCTGCTGCAATAGCTGCCTGCGCCTGCTCAACACTGATTGGACTTTCTGTCTCGATCCAAACACTCTCAGAGTGAGACCTAAGCGATGACACGCGCACGCAGGTGGCAGAGCAACGCACATCAGAATGCATAATCTTACGGGTCTCATTAAACATCTTCATTTCCTCTTTTGTATATCCGTTAGGTTGGAAAACATCAATCTGAGGAATGACATTGTAGGCCAACTGATGTGGGAATTTCTTCACAGTGACGGGCTTGTTCTCCACGATTTCACGATATTGCTGCTCCAGTTCGGCCATAGCAGCCGCACCGGCACCACTGGCGCTCTGGTAACTTGATACATGGATGCGACGAATATGCGAAAGATTCTCCAATGGCTGTAGCACCACAACCATCATGATGGTCGTGCAGTTTGGGTTGGCAATGATACCGCGCGGACGCACCAATGCATCGGCAGCATTACACTCCGGCACCACCAAAGGCACATCGTCGTCCATACGGAAAGCACTGGAATTATCAATCATCACAGCACCATATTTTGTAATGGTATCAGCAAACTCCTTGGAAGTGCCCGCACCAGCAGATGTGAAAGCTATGTCCACACCGCGGAAATCATCATTGTGCTGCAACAGTTTCACTTCATATTCCTTGCCTTTAAACTCGTATTTACGACCAGCACTGCGCTCCGAACCAAATAGCAGGAGATCATCAATGGGAAAATCACGCTCTGCAAGCACACGCAGGAATTCCTGTCCCACGGCACCACTTGCACCCACAATTGCTACTTTCATGTTTGTTCTTTTATGGTTGTTTTTAATAGTTCGGGAGATCCGGAGTAGCAGGAGTTCAAGCAAATGCTTTACAAATCCCACTTTCCATAAAGACCCCTTCAACTATAGAAAGTTAAATAAATCATAATAATTCGCTTGCAAAATTACAACTTTTCGAGCGATTTGTCGCTTTTTTGCATTTTTTTTTGCATCTTTGCAACAGAATAGCACAGATTAAAGACAATCCTTTAGAAAATGTGTGCATAAACGGTTTAGATGATGCAAGAGTTATCAAACTATTTCCCCATCACTGATCCGACGTTGATTTTCTTCGTCGTACTCTTCATCATTCTGCTTGCCCCTATCATCATGGGCAAGCTACGCATACCCCATATCGTGGGCATGGTGCTCGCCGGTGTGGTAATTGGTGAGCATGGTCTTAATATCCTACAGCGCGACGGGTCTTTTGAACTTTTTGGCCGGGTGGGTATGTACTACATCATGTTTCTCGCCGCCTTGGAAATGGATATGGAAAATGTGAAGAAAACACGCAATGGCATACTGTCATTCGGACTACTCACTTCCATCATCCCCTTTGTGTTGACCATCCCTATCGCGAAATATCTGCTGGGATACTCCACTACAGCTTCATTGCTATTAGGGTGTATTATGGCATCCAACACACTGATAGCCTACCCTATCGTTTGTCGTTATGGTCTCCAGCAACATCAGAGTGCCTCATTTAGCGTCGGTGCCACGATGATTGCACTTTTCCTGGCTTTGGTGACGCTCGCTGCTATCTCTGCCACATTTACAGGTGGCGGCAGTATCGCTTTTTGGGGACTTTTCCTGCTGAAAATCACGGCTTTTTGTGTGATTTCAATTT
This sequence comes from Prevotella sp., assembly GCA_017548385.1. Lineage (GTDB taxonomy): Bacteria > Bacteroidota > Bacteroidia > Bacteroidales > Bacteroidaceae > Prevotella. The sequence goes on along the minus strand of JAFZAE010000206.1, from coordinate 14,742 downwards.
TGTTGATTCCACGTATTTCACGATGGTTCCTACGCCGCTATTCCGATGCAGTGATGCAATATATATTTGTAATGGCCATCATGTTTCTTAGTGCGGCCATGGCATCATTCTCCGGACTGGAGGGCATCTTGGGAGCTTTCTTTGCCGGATTGATACTCAACAGGTACATTCCCCGTTTGTCACCGCTGATGAACCGTATCGAGTTTATCGGCAATGCCATCTTCATCCCCTATTTCCTCATCGGTGTGGGAATGCTTATCAATGTGCGGGTACTGTTCCATGGTGGCGGCATCATCGGCGTGGTCATAGCAATGGTGGCAGTAGCGACCATCGGCAAGGCATTGGCAGCCTACCTTGTCTGCATTGTCAATAAGATGCATATCACGTCAGGACACATGATGTTTGGGCTCACCACGGCCCATGCTGCTGGCGGTATTGCTATGCTTATGGTGGGTCTGCGGTTGGAAACATCTCCTGGCCATTTTTTGGTAGACAACAATATGCTCAATGGTGTCATCTGCATGATCCTGTTTACCTGTATTATCAGTTCGGTCATTACCGAACGTACTGCCAAGCACATCCTTATTTACGAAAAGAAACGAAAGAGTACGGAGAGTCCAAAATTCGACGATGAGAAGATTCTACTCCCGATGAAATATCCTGAACTGGCCCGTGGTTTGGTGAATGTTGCCCTTATGATGCGAAACCCACGCCTAAATCGTGGGTTGGTGGGTATCAATATTGTCTATGACGACGACCATCGGCAGGAAAATATGGAGAGTGGACGTCAGTTGCTGACCAACTTGGCGAAAATGGCGAGTGCCGCCGACGTGAAAATGCAGACGCAGGTGCGTATTGCCGCCAACATCGCCAACGGCATCAAATATGCCTTTAAGGAATTCAATGCCTCGGAAATTATCATGGGCCTGCATATCCACAAGGAAATCTCACCGAAATTCTGGGGAGAATTTGCGCAGAGCCTTTACAATGGCCTTAACCGCCAAATCATCTTCGTCAGACTGAAACAACCCATCAACACGCTGCGCTGCATACAGGTGGCTGTTCCCTCGCGGGCAGAGTTTGAGCCTGGTTTCCACAGATGGATAGAACGTTTGTTGCGAATGGCCGAGAACCTTGACTGCCGGATTATGTTCCATGCCCGTCATGACTGCAATGACCTGATACGCGACTACATTCGCAGGGTACATCCCAGTGTAAGAGGGGAGTTTGTACTGATGGAGCATTGGAATGAACTGCCACATCTTGCCTCATCGGTCAACGACGACCACATCATCGTGTTTGTTATCTCCAGAAAAGGCAATCTGTCGTATAAGACGGCATTTGAAAAACTTCCGCTTGAAATCGAGAGATACTACAGTGGCAAGAGTCTGATGATTGTCTTCCCCGACCAATATGGCGAGCGTATGGACAGCATGACCTTCGCTGAACCACAGCACCAGGAGGAAACCAGTGCTTATGGGTCCATCAAGAAATGGATTAGAAGGACATTGAAAATTGAAGAATAACAGGATTAATGGGATGAATCACTCATCTAAATCATAACGGATGATACATCCTTGTATTCCCAAAGCCAGGTATTCACCATTAATGTAATAGACTTGCCAAGGATGATAGGCCATTAGCATTTCTGCCATCTCGGCAGCAAGACGTGGGTTATCATCTGGTCGATACACTTTCACTTTACATTCTACAAGATTGCCCTGTGCATCGACACGTGCCCGCTTGATGTAGAATGCTATCTGCTTAACGTCGACCAATTCTGGATATTGTTCTATGTGGAGGGGGAACATCTCTCGCAAATCTGCATTGTTTTTGAGCTGCGAGAAAGAGAAACCTTCTAATATGTAGTTGTGATAGTCTTTCATTGAGCACACCTTTCCCCGCTCAATGCCAATGATACGCTCGTTCTCATAGTTTCTTTCATAAAGAGTATGCTCATAGTATATTTGCTTTCCTGAAGCAACGCGAATGTCATCACTGAACCATGAAGCAACGATTCGCTTCCCGTCAGTGTATTTCTCGAACACACGGATCAACACGTCTTGAGGAAGGCATTCCGACCTATACTTTTTCGTTTCACTATCATAAAGATTATACTCGATACTGTCCAAACATAGCTTCTCATGCTGGATACTCCAGTATGCCGTGTAACCATCCCAATTTGCTGTAGAAGTAGAACGTTGTGGGGGCAAAGCAGCAATCATATCTTTCCTTAATACGAAATCTGAATAGATAGGTTTTCCCAGCAACATCCATTCCGCTCCGTCAATATAGATGATATCTGCATCCCAACCTGTGGCGTATGTGGCCATGTATACGAATAATAACGTAAAGATAAATATGAGTCTCTTCATGATGTATAATAACTTGTTTTTCATAGATATAACGAATAGAAGCGAGATATATTATGAATAGCGGCTCAAGAACAAATGAGTGACACGAGCAAATATGAAGTATTCCTCCACACATCTCCTACAAAATAATGTCATTTTTATTTTGCACTTCAGTCAGCTTTCATTATTTTTGCAGATTGAAATTTAAGGAACAAGTTTTTATCTGATTGTTATAATACACGGATGCGATGCATTGCTCCCGTACATGTATTTTCAATTTAAAACTCAAAAACTCAAAAACTCATAAACTTATAAACTCATAAACTCATAAACTTATAAACTTATAAACTCCATACTCACAATGATCCACACAAAAGGCATAAAAAAAAGTTTTGGTACACTGGAAGTACTCAAAGGCATCGACTTAGATATCAACAAAGGTGAAATTGTGAGCATCGTCGGCCCCAGTGGAGCCGGCAAGACCACACTGCTGCAAATTATCGGTACACTCGACCATGCCGATAGCGGAAAAGTAACCATCGACGGTGTGGATACAGCAGGCCTATCTACCAACAAACTGTCTGAATTCCGCAATAAACATATCGGTTTTGTATTCCAGTTCCACCAGTTGCTGCCAGAATTTACCGCCATCGAAAATATTATGATTCCCGCGTATATTGCTGGTATAAGCCCATCGACGGCACGCAAGAAAGCAACCGAACTGTTAGAATTCATGGGACTGACAGACCGAGCACATCACAAACCCAACCAACTCTCCGGTGGTGAGAAACAACGTGTGGCTGTGGCACGAGCACTTATCAACGAGCCCTCTGTCATTCTGGCCGACGAACCCTCTGGTAGCCTTGACTCCCATAACAAAGCCGAACTACATCAACTCTTCTTCGACCTCCGCGACCGCTATGGTATGACTTTCGTCATCGTTACCCACGATGAAGAACTAGCAAAACTCACCGACCGCACCATCCGACTTCGTGACGGAATCATAGAGGGGGAAACATCGAAAGATATAAAAACAGAAGCGAACGCAGTTTACAAAGAAGAGACAAAAATTGCAGAGGAAACAACATCTGCCTCAGAAGAGGAAACTGTAAGAGAAGGATTTAGCAGCAAATAATCATGAAAGGAATCAAATTAGGTGACTACAATCGCCTTATAGTTGCAAGGAAGGTGGATTTTGGCGTCTATCTTGATGGATTTGACGACGGCGACATTCTCCTACCCACCAAATATGTGCCCCAAAACCTAAATGTTGGCGACGAAATTGAGGTCTTTGTCTATCTGGACCAAGAAGAACGACTGGTCGCTACTACAGAGCACCCCTTGGCCAAAGTGGGCGATTTCGCCTATCTTGAAGTGGCGTGGACCAATAAATATGGTGCCTTCCTAAAATGGGGACTGACGAAAGACCTGTTCTGCCCTTTCCGTGAGCAGAAGAACAGGATGGTACAAGGTTCTCATCATCTGGTGCATATACACGTAGATGAGGAAAGTTACCGCCTGATGGCATCGGCCAAAGTAGAGCGCTACCTCAACCACGACATGGCTCCCTACCGCCATAACGACAGTGTAGACCTTCTGGTATGGCAACGTACAGAATTGGGATACAAAGTGATTGTTGACAACCAATACCCTGGACAAATCTACACCAACCAAATCTACCGCGACATCCATATAGGAGAACGCACCAAAGGGTATGTGGACGTGGTGAGAGAAGATGGAAAAATCGACGTGATGCTCCAACCTTCCGGCCGTCAACAGACCATCGATTTCGCCGACACCCTCATGGACTACCTCATTGCCCACGGAGGACGTTGTCCTTACGGAGACAAAACCGAGGCCAACATTATTCGAGAAGTTTTTGGGGTGAGCAAAAAGACCTTGAAACGTGCCATCGGCGACCTTTACAAGCGTAAGGTGATCGTCATTGAGGAAGAGGGTATCCGATTGGTATAGGAGATAACTATTCCTCCCAATACAAAGACACGGAGGTACAGAGTTTTATGCTCTGTGTCTCCGTGTCTCTTTGTAGATATTAATTCCTGTTTAGAATTCAGCTGTCTTTGGAGTACGTGGGAAAGGTATGACGTCGCGAATATTCTGCATACCCGTCACGAACAACAACAGACGCTCGAAACCGAGGCCAAAACCGCCATGTGGACATGTGCCATACTTACGGGTGTCGAGATACCACCACATATCCTTCATTGGGATGTGACGACGTTCTATCTCGCCCATCAGTTTGTCGTAGTTCTCCTCACGCACACTACCGCCGATAATCTCACCGATTTGCGGGAAAAGAACGTCAGTACCCTGAACGGTCTTGCCATCTTCGTTAATCTTCATATAGAAGGCTTTGATATCCTTTGGATAGTCAGTCATAATGACAGGACGCTTGAAATGCTCCTCCACGAGATAGCGCTCATGCTCTGAGGCCAAATCCATTCCCCAACTGACTGGGAACTCAAACTTATGCCCTTTAGCCACAGCCTCTTCGAGGATTTTGATTCCCTCAGTGTAAGGCAAACGGACAAAGGAGCCTGCCAATACCGACTTCAACCGCTCAATCAGTGTCTTGTCAATCATTTTGTTGAGGAAAGCCAAGTCATCCTGACAGTTGTCAAGAGCCCACTGCACACAATATTTGATGAAATCCTCCTCGATGTCCATCAGATCGTCAAGGTCGATGAATGCTATCTCCGGCTCAATCATCCAAAACTCTGCGAGATGGCGAGGCGTATTGGAATTCTCGGCACGGAACGTTGGGCCAAAGGTATAGATGGCACCCAGTGCCGTGGCACCCAACTCACCTTCCAATTGTCCACTCACGGTGAGAGAGGTCTGTTTGCCAAAGAAATCGTCATCGTAGATAATACTCCCCTTCTCGTCTTTTTTCAAGTCATAGAGGTTTTTGGTGGTCACTTGGAACATCTGTCCAGCACCCTCGCAGTCGCTGCCTGTTATAATGGGTGAATGGAAATAGAAATATCCATGCTTATGAAAATAGTCGTGGATAGCAATAGCCATATTGTGGCGGATACGCATGACAGCCCCGAAGGTGTTAGTGCGCAAGCGCAGATGAGCGTTCTTACGCATCACCTCGAAACTCTGGCCTTTTTTCTGCATGGGATAATCGTTACCGCAGAGGCCATAAATCTCTATTTCCTGACATTTCACCTCGACAGCCTGTCCAGAACCGACACTCTCCACCAATTCACCCACCACGTTAATGCATGACCCTGTGGTTACCTGCTTGAGAATATTCTCATCGATGGTAGTAGGGTCGACCACCACTTGTACATTATTAATAGTAGAACCGTCATTCAGTGCGATAAAATCCACAGATTTGCTACTACGATGAGTGCGCACCCATCCTTTGACATTGACTGTCGTCCCGAAATCAGTGCTTTTGAGCACATCGACGACTTTTGTTCTACGCATTTTTTCCATTTTCATTGATTTTATATTTATAGTAACTATAGTGGCTATAGTGGCTATAGATCTATAGTCACTATAGCATATATGCCTCTTTTCTACTCAAACGCACCCATGCGGAGCATATCCACTTCTTTCTCTGTGAGATAGCGCCAGTCACCACGACGTACGTTTTTCTTGGTCAATCCAGCAAACTGCACACGGTCGAGTTTGATTACACGATAGCCCAGACTTTCGAAAATACGGCGCACGATACGGTTTTTACCGCTGTGAATCTCTATACCTACCTGACTCTTATCTGTATCGCTGGCATACTCAATGGCATCAGCATGGATTTCGCCATCGTCGAGTGTAATACCTTCGGCAATCTGAGCCATATCATGGGCGGTGACATTTTTATCAAGGAAGACATGATAGACCTTCTTTTTCAAGAATTTTGGATGGGTGAGCTTGCTGGCCAAGTCACCATCATTTGTGAGCAACAACACACCTGTGGTATTGCGGTCCAGACGACCTACAGGATAGATGCGCTCCGGACATGCATCCTTAACAAGGTCCATGACCGTCTTGCGCTGCTGAGGATCATCACTTGTTGTCACATAATCCTTGGGTTTATTGAGAAGGACATACACCTTCTTTTCCAACTTCACTGGTTCATCGTGGAATTTCACCTCATCGGTACGCAATATCTTCGTACCCAGTTCGGTCACCACCTGCCCATTGACTGTTACCACACCAGCCTGAATGAAAGCATCGGCCTCACGACGGCTGCATTTACCTGCATTAGCAAGGAATTTGTTCAGACGGATGGGCTCGTTGGGATCAATCGTCTCCTCTTTGTACTCGATACGCTTCTTCATGCTGTATTTTGCATTGGGATCGTAGTCTGGTGTATGCTGACGATAGCCATAACCACGCTGTTGGTAACCGCCTGGACGTTGTTGGTAACCACCCTGCTGACGGGGCTGGTAACCGCCTGGACGCTGTTGGTAGCCGCCTGGACGCTGCTGAAAGCCGCCCTGCTGACGGGGCTGATAGCCGCCCTGCTGACGGGGCTGGTAACCGCCCTGCTGACGGGGTTGGTAGCCGCCCTGCTGACGAGGTTGGTAACCGCCCTGCTGACGGGGCTGGTAACCGCCCTGCTGACGGGGCTGGTAACCACCTTCTTGTTGACGGGGTTGGTAGCCGCCCTGCTGACGGGGTTGATAGCCGCCCTGCTGACGGGGCTGATAGCCGCCCTGCTGACGGGGTTGATAGCCACCCTGCTGACGGGGTTGATAGCCACCCTGACGAGGTTGATAGCTACCTTGCTGGTCAGAACTATTGTAACGAGGACGATAGGGACGTTGCTGCTGTCCAGACTGAAGACTTGAACCAAATCCTTCTGGTCTGAAGCCGCCCTCATCATTGTTTGCTTTATCTGTGCTGTATGCACGCTGAGTGTGAATACGTGGGCGCTGTGGACGAGCGCCACTGTGATAATCCCTTGAATAATTCTCTGATTGTCCTGAAGACTGATAACCTTCGCGGCCACCATCTTTCTGCTCAGGGGTCATACCCTCTTGCTTGTTGTCGTTTTCGATATCCATGTTATGTGTTTTTGAGTGTTTTTTACTAAATAATTCTATTCTAAAATATAATATACAATAAGTTGTCTAAATACCTGTATAATTGGATGGGGTGATTGCCATGAGTTGCCGACGCACATCATCGGAAACCTCAAGTGTGGCAATAAAATCGTGTATCGTCTTTTCGGTAATACGCTGGTTCGTGCGGGTGAGTTGTTTCAATGCCTCATATGGATTGGGATATGCCTCACGTCGCAAGATTGTCTGAATTGCCTCTGCCACTACAGCCCAATTGTCCTCTAAGTCCTCCTGCAACTTGGGTTCGTTAAGAATCAACTTACGCAAACCTTTCAACGTGCTCTGAATGGCAATAACAGTATGTCCGAAAGGAACACCCACATTGCGCAACACCGTGGAATCTGTCAAATCGCGTTGCAAGCGGCTAACGGGAAGTTTGGCTGCGAGAAACTGCAAAATGGCATTTGAAATACCAAGATTGCCCTCAGAATTCTCAAAGTCAATGGGATTCACCTTATGAGGCATAGCACTGGACCCCACCTCACCTGCCTTGATTTTCTGCTTGAAATACTCCATGGAAATATACATCCAGAAATCACGGTCGAGGTCGATGATAATCGTATTGACACGACGTAATGCATCAAATACTGCACCTAGACAGTCATAATTACTGATTTGTGTAGTATATTGTTCTCGCTCCAAGCCTAGTTTTTCCGCCACAAAACTATTCGCGAACTGTCGCCAGTCAATTGTGGGATATGCTACATGATGAGCATTGAGATTGCCTGTGGCGCCACCAAACTTGGCAGTGAGTGGACATTGACGAAGTAAATCGAGTTGACGGCGCAATCTATATACATACACCATCACTTCCTTACCCAACCGAGTGGGAGATGCCGGCTGTCCATGTGTCTTTGCCAACATAGCCACATGTTCCCAATCCTTGGCATAAGTTTCCAACTGCGAAATGAGTTCCTCCACCTGTGGTTCAACGACTTCGTGAAGGGCATCTTTAATGGTCAGAGGCACTGAGGTATTATTGATATCCTGAGAAGTCAGTCCGAAATGAACAAATTCTTTAAATTGTTCAAAGCCACCGATAGCGTCAAGCTTTTCCTTAATAAAATATTCCACCGCCTTCACATCATGATTGGTGATGCTTTCTATTTCCTTCACACGGCAGGCATCCTCAGAAGAAAACTCCTGATAGATGGCACGCAGACGCGGAATCAACTGCTTGTCAAAGTCCTTGAGTTGAGGCAACGGCAATTCGCATAGAGCAATAAAATACTCTATCTCTACACGAATTCTATACTTGATTAATGCTTTTTCGGAGAAAAATGCCGCAAGGGCTTCGGTTTTGCTTCTATATCGTCCATCAATAGGAGAAATGGCAGTTAATGTATCTACGCTGATCATGAATGAAAAAATTATCCAGTGTTGGAATATAAAACTAAAAGTCGCATTGACACTTCACACGTATCATCTTCCGGTGAAGGTATAGTTAAATTAAAAATGAGGTAAGGGTAAGGGAAAGTGAGAGTTGAAATGGTGTTGATTATACTAAATATTCTATATTTTTCTGTGACTATCTTGTGACTATCTTCTTATATCTTAATTCATAAAGCCCTCTCGGACGATTCGGTGTTGTGGGCGTTGACGGATTCGAACCGCCGACCCTCTGCTTGTAAGGCAGATGCTCTAAACCAGCTGAGCTAAACGCCCTTTTTCAAAATTTGGTGCAAAGTTAGCAAATATTTATCTATTAACAAAAAAAATCGGGGATTATTTGCGTTCATCTCTCTCCACTGAGATTTGGACACTGAAATTGGGAGTGAAATTGTATTTAACTGTTGCGCCGATACGGTCACGCAACTCGCCCAGATCATAGAGAGGACGTGGCATAAACTTATTATCAACAAGAGATTTCTGTGCATATAGGTAAGCTTCCCAATGCTCGTCGAATTGATAACCGAGCACTGCTGACACACCAGCATCACGGTAAGAGTCGTGTGCCCAATAGACATTGTTTAAATAGCCGCCCACCGCAAGCGATAGTTTTTCGGTAAGAGGCATGGCATACATGGCCGAGAAACTTTGGGAAAAACCGGCACCATGACGGGCATGTTTTCCAAATTGAGCAAACACAGAAGCTCCAATGTTCACATTGAGGCCTTTGTGCAAATCCCACCAATACCATCCTCCCAATGACAGAGGATACATGCCAATGGGCATTACGTGACCACGAGGTGAGAGTAACGGCAGATGGAGGGAATCACGATGCTGATAAAATAATCCTTCAGTATAATTGTTTGGTGTCGCATAGTCAAAAGATTGGCTGTTTTGACTACCACTGATAGTAGGATCGATATCGTTGACTACACCTTGGGAAGACACTTTCACCACCTCTTCGGAGGCAGGAATACCTTTTTCAGGCTCTTGGGCAAAAACGCCAAGACACCCTATCACCACTGATGCTAAAAATAGGAATATACGTTTCATGTCGTTGCAAAAATATAGATTACCTCTACAACGGCCAAATTTTTAAAACAATTTTATGTTATATTAAAGGAAAATAGAAAATGAGGACAGAAAAGATTTATTCATCACGATATATCGATATGATATTCTATCGTATCCTTTAAAAACTAAAGACTATCTAACTGCAATAAGATCTGCACAATTCGTTCTGCTGAGCGTCCGTCCCATCTATCAGGAAGAGCGGCAGCTTTCCATTTTCCAGCAGTCATTTCGCCAAGTGCTTCCGCCAACTGGGCGGGATTTTCACCCACCAAAACGTTTGTTCCTTGTTTGACGGTTTCAATGTGTTCGGTATAACTATTGAGCGTGATGCACGGAACACCATTGAATGTAGCCTCCTCGGCCACATTCCCGGAGTCGGTGACAATTCCCTTGGCATGGGCCGTAAGATACCCAAATTGCAGATAGCCAAGAGGTTCGATGATATGGAATGCCTGCAGTGGAGCATTGATGGAAGCCAGTTGCTCCTCGACGGTTTTCCTTGCTAATCCACGCAATGGAGCCACGACAGGAACTGTTGCAGAAGCCTCGACCATGGCCTTCAACATTTCTCGCAGATTTTGTTTGTCAGCGATCAGTGCCTTACGATTGAGGGTAAAAACGATATACTGACAATCTTGTAGCCCCAACTCGTCCATCAACTCAGGTTTTTTCAAACGTGAGTAGTTGAATCGCAGCGTATCCATCAAGATATTACCCACCATATAAATTTGTGAGAGTTGAGCACCCTCACGTGTCACCGTCTGCCGGGCGCCCTCACCTGCCGTAAAAAGCAGGTCAGACAGTCCATCGATGACGAGTCGGTTAATCTCCTTCGGCATATTGATGTCGAAAGAGCGTGTGCCGGCCACCAAATGTGCCAGACGCACCCCCTGTTTCTTAGTGACGATAGCCGCAGCCATGGTGGAAGCCAAGTCATCGACCACAATCACCACATCAGTGGGATGCGCCTGGAGATACTGCTCAAATTCGCCCATCACACGCCCTGTCAATTCATTCAGGCTCTCACAATCCACCCCCAGATAGACATCTGGCCGGCGTATTTGCAAGTCATCAAACAAGGATTGTTCCAATGTCGGATCGTCCTCTGGTCCAGCATAGAGCAATTGGCTATTGATATCCCTACCTTGTTCACGGGCTTTGTCAATAGCCCTGATAATTGGAGCCACTTTTACAAAATTGGGGCGTGCTCCGGCAAATATGCAGATATTCATAATGGTGTGATTAAATAGATGCTATAGATACTATAGCCACTATTGATACTATACAATTACTGTTTAAAGAGGTCTTTGATGCCTCCAAGACTTCCAAGCAGGTTGGATGCCTCGTATGGCAGGAAGACAGTCTTTGACTGTTGTCCGGCTGCGAGTTCCTGCATCATCTGGATATACTTCTGGGCCAAGAGGTAGTTGGCAGGATTTGTTGTTTCGCCAACCGCTTTGGTGACAGTCTCGATGGCAATAGCCTCAGCCTCAGCCTTCCGGATTCGTGCCTGTGCCACACCCTCGGCTTCAAGGATAGCCTGTTGTTTCTGTGCCTCAGCGCGATTAATCATTGCGGTCTTATCACCTTCCGATTGTAGGATTTGTGATTGTTTCTGTCCCTCGCTGGTCAGAATGACGGCACGCTTGTTACGCTCTGCCTGCATCTGCTTCTCCATGGCCTGAAGCACACTTTGTGGCGGCATGATGTCCTGAAGTTCCACACGGTTAACCTTGATGCCCCATTTGTTGGTGGCATCGTCGAGCACTGTACGCAATTTGGAGTTAATAGTGTCGCGTGAGGTCAAGGTCTGGTCTAATTCCAGTTCACCGATAATATTACGCAGGGTAGTCTGCGTAAGTTTTTCGATGGCATTGGGCAGATTGTTGATTTCATATACTGCCTTAAAAGGATCTACAATTTGGAAATAGAGCAGCGCATTGATTTGCATCTGGATATTATCCTTGGTAATCACATTCTGCTTGTCAAAATCATAGACTTGTTCCCTTAAGTCGATAGTATTGGAATAGCTGTATCTTCCACCTCGATATGTAACGATATTCTTGGCATTATCAATAAATGGAATAATGATATTGATACCTGGCTTAAGGGTGGCATGGTATTTTCCAAGACGTTCCACAATCTTTGTTTCCGACTGTGAAATAATCACCAGAGTCTTCTTAATGAAGATAATCAGCAGTATGATGACTGCAATGACGACGATTGTTGTTACTGAAATGTTGTCCATTTTAATTACGCTTTTTTGACGGTGATGATAATGCTTTCTCGACCAACCACAATGACTTTCGCATTTTTCTCGATGCGCTGTCCATCTTCGGAAACGGCTTTCCAGTCATCGCCATCGATGGCGACTCTTCCATATCCACCTGTCTCTATCGTTAGCGAGACACGACCTTCCCTTCCTATGAGGGCATCGGCGTTGCTGACACGATTTTCATCGCTCTTATGCAGGTATTTCAGTGCGATAGGCCTGATGAAATAGAGACTAAGCAATGAACATATCGCCATTACTACGATTTGCAGGATGACACCACCCCCTAATGCAGCAGTGAGAGAACCTCCGAGTGCGCCTATGGCGAAACACATCAAAAACAAGTCGCCTGAGCCCAACTCAAGGATAAGACACGCCATGGAGATGAGAATCCATATCAGCCACGGGTTGTTGGTTAAATATTCTATCATGATTTATAATAAGTGAAAAATGGTCTATTTCACACGGAAAGTACCTGAAGTCTTCGGTGTTGTTGAAGTATTGGGTTTGCCAGTGGCTGAGTTATAATATTGCATAGCCGTAGGCAAAAGTTTCTGGATGTTGGCAATACGTGTGGCATCAGAGGGGTGGGTGCTGAAGAACTCAGGGGTGCTGTTGCTACTACTTGCTGCCATCCTTTGCCAGAACACCAATGCCTCATTGGGGTCATAGCCTGCCATAGCGGCGAAAATCAGTCCAATATGGTCGGCCTCATTCTCATGTTTCCGTGAGTAATGCAATGTAGCCATCTGTGAACCGAGTCCATAGAGTTGCGAGAGTGTAGAAGCAGTATTCGCACCAGCCACTGATCCCAGCACACTATTGACGACACCACCCAGAAGTTCAGAGTTTTGCTGCTTTGTCATCTGCTCAGCGGAATGTTTTGCCACGGCATGGGCAATCTCATGTCCAAGTACGATAGCCAGTCCTGCTTCTGTCTGTGTAATGGGAAGTATTCCTTCATAGACGACGATTTTTCCACCAGGCATACAGAAGGCGTTGGCCTGATTGTCTGCCACAAGATTAAACTCCCAGTTGTAGTTCTGGACTTCTGCAGCATAGCCGTTGTTTCTCAGATAGGTTTCCACGGCTGTTGCCAGTTTCTGTCCTACTCTTTTCACCATGGCGGTATTGGTGGCATTTGTTGAGATTTTTGCCTGTTGAATGAATTTGTGATATTCCTGATTACTGAGGCTCAACGTTGAAGCCTCATCCACATTGATACGCTGCTTACGACCTGTGATAGGCACAACATTTGTGGTGCCACATGCGAGTAGCATCACTGAAAGCAGCAACATTGAAATAAAATACCTAATTTTCATATTTACTCGGATTTAGTTAATGATTCCTTTTGTTCTTGTTCTTCAACGGGTGTATTCTTTTCTTTCACGTTCATGGCTCCACTAATCTTGTCAATTTGCTCATTGACCTTGGTACTGAATCCCACAGGATTCCAAATATACCTGAATGTATCCACCTCTTCGCCGGTAGACACTTGTACGTCGCCATAATTGAGAATTCTGCCCATGATTGTCTGCCTCACCTTAATACCCTCACATTTACGCAACATCAACTCATTACTTTCACGCATGATGATACCTGTTTTGAGTATAAGACGCTTGTTGGTGAGAATAAAACGTTTGTCATTATTGATAATGACTGCCCAAATAAGGCCAAGTAACAGGAAAATGCCACTGAATATCAAACGAATTTTCAATGTATCCTCCCCTATTTTAATGAAAGGTAATGCTATTGCCAATAACACCAATAAAGCTGGTATCCAATAGAGCATATAGTGAAAGCGTGCCTGGGCTATTACGCACTCACCCTCCATCATGTTGTTTTTGTTTAAATATGCCATATTATTTTGGTTTATGTTTTTCTTACAAGTAGCAAAAATATGAAAAAATATTGAACAAAGAAAATATTTTCAGGAAAAGTTCTATGAAACTGTCAACTTTTGTGAAAAACCACTACACGTTACTCTAAAAATAAAAAAATATCACTACCTTTGCAAACATTATTATATAATGCACTCAAAAAAATGAAAATAAGAGCATTAGTGACAATTGCTTTCCTGATAGTTACTTTCGCCATTCCAGTGGTGTTGTGTGCACAGGAAGTCACAACCGAACAAGAAGAATCTACCTCTGAAGAAGAATTCACCGAAAACGATGGTGACAATATTCCCCGTGAATTATTCATCTACTCACCAGGAGAAAGAGAAGGCCTACATGCCGCATACAGGGATTTCGATGGTGTGTGGCATCATATCGGACAACTCTGTTCATGTGATTATGGCCAGTGGGGAACAGAAAAGCGTATGTATGATCCTTGTGTCGTCCATGCCAGCGACGGTACATGGCGTGCTGTCTGGCAGGTCAACGACCACACGCCTTGTTTTGCCGCCGCCTACAGTCCAGACCTTATTACTTGGCGACCCCAAGATTATCCTCGCATGAGCACAAAAAACTGCCTGAGTCCCATTATCTTTGAAAGCAGTGACGGTTCTTTCGACATTTTCTTTAAGTCGGGCGACGAAAAGCGGTATGTC
>JAFZAE010000205.1 GCA_017548385.1 Prevotella sp. | reverse complement strand
CCGTTCCACATCATGTAGAAAACCGCCAACAATAGCCATTTTATTATGTGGTATGTATGCATTCTGATACTTTTTAGGTGAAAAAGAAACAGCCTATATTGCTTTACATAACTTGCGAAAGATGAATTATTGTTCTCATCATTTTGCTTGTTTCTGGAGCAAAGGTATAACTTTTTTTAGAACTTGGGCAATAATCCATGAAACAAATTGGGAAAAATAGTCGATGTTTTTTATAACAGATTGACTATCAGATGGCTGATTTTTATCTACCCACCACTCTTATACTACCTCAAAACCTGACGGAGCTAGAAAGTTGAGTTATGAGTCCGTTTTGAAAAGAAGACCGTGATGCTCAATGTAGTGGACATAGGAATAAGACCTTAAGGTGGGAAAAATACGTTACATTATCGATTTTCCAACAAAAAAGAGTGAGATTACAAAAAAAATAGTACCTTTGAGGCTCAAATCACCCCTATACCCCCGCAAATTCTCATCATTAAAACTCAAAACAATGAACAACATTCGCACTCGCAGAACGATACGTAAATATAAAGCCGACACAATTTCAGAAGAGATACTCAACCAATTGCTTAGCGATGCCTCACGCACACAGACGATGGGAAATCTTCAACTATATAGCGTGGTGGTGACCCGCGATGAGGAGATGAAACGTCGCCTCTCCCCAGCCCATTTCAACCAGCCCATGGTGATGGAAGCACCCGTGGTGCTTACTATTTGCGCCGACTTCCGCCGCACTACTCTCTGGTGTCAAAATCGTCAGGCCGACCCGGGCTACGACAATTTCCTCTCGTTTATCAATGCCACTAGCGATGCCTTGCTATTTACCCAGACCTTTTGCAATTTAGCTGAGGAGGCAGGCCTTGGCTGCTGCTATCTCGGCACCACGGTTTATATGCCTCAAATGATTATCGATGTACTGCAACTGCCTACCTTAGTAGTGCCTGTAGCTACAATCACTGTAGGCTGGCCCGATGAGTGTCCTCCCCTCTCCGACCGTCTCGGTGTGGACGCCTTTACACACCAGGAGACCTATAACGATTACACCCCCGCACGAATAAATGAATTTTATACAGAGAAAGAGTCATTACCTGAGAATCAGGAATTTGTACGTATCAACGGAAAGGAGACACTTGCCCAAGTGTTCACCGATTGCCGCTACACCCGACGCGACAACATCGCCATGTCGAAAGGACTCATTGAGGTATTACGCAAACAAGGTTTCCTCTCACAAGAGAACAGTTTTTAGCTGATAGAATCCAAATTATCTGAATTCTCCGAGTATTTAGAGTATTTCAAGTAATCCGAAGAGCCAATGATTCACCTGAGCAACATCCACAAAACCTACCAAGGAGCACAACCACTTCATGTGTTGAAAGGCATTGACCTTGACATAGAGAAGGGTGAATTTGTATCCATCATGGGTGCATCTGGATCTGGTAAGTCGACCTTGTTGAACATTTTGGGCATCCTCGACAATTACGATGAAGGAGAATACACTCTTGCCGGTACGCTCATCAAAAACTTGTCGGAACGCCGTGCCGCAGAATACCGCAATCGAATGATTGGCTTTATTTTCCAGTCATTCAATCTCATTTCATTTAAGACTGCCGTAGAGAATGTAGAACTTCCACTATTCTACCAAGGTGTAAGTCGTCGAAAACGGCATCGTGCAGCGATGGAATATTTAGAGCAGTTAGGGTTGGCCCAATGGGCCGGCCACTATCCCAATGAATTGTCTGGTGGCCAGAAACAACGTGTGGCTATCGCCCGCGCCCTCATCACCCACCCTCAAATTATCCTTGCCGATGAACCCACAGGCGCCCTCGACTCCAAGACCAGTGTCGAAGTGATGCAACTGCTCCAGCAACTTAACCGAGAAGAGGGAATGACCATTGTTGTGGTGACACACGAGAGTGGTGTCGCCAATGCCACCAACAAGATTATCCACATCAAAGACGGTTTAATTGGCCAAATAGAAACGAATGCGAACCATACCTCCTCGCCATTCGGCATGGACGGAACAATGAAATAAAAATAGGTGAAGGAATAAAAAACATGGTAGTATGCGAGATATTCTAACCGAGATTTGGAGCACAGCCCGCCGCAATAAATTGCGCACCGCACTCACCGGTTTTGCCGTTGCGTGGGGTATCTTCATGCTCATCTTTCTGCTCGGTTGCGGTAATGGACTCATCAATGCCTCGCAAAAAAATATGAACCGCTTCCTCGACAATTCGATGACAGTTGGTGGCGGATACACATCAAAGGCCCATGCAGGTCTGCAGGAAGGTCGACGCATCAATCTCGCCGATCGTGACATCCGTTCCACCTCGCTTGAATTCAGCGACCATGTGGATGGTGTGGGTGCCCAGGTGGAAAAGTCTGGGGTGGTCATCAGCAATGGCGAGAACTATATGAGTGGCAGTCTGAGAGGTGTCTATCCTAGCGAGGCTGTCACCAGCAAAATCGAGATGCTCCATGGCCGATTCATCAATCAGACCGACGTGGATATGCAACGTAAAAGTCTCGTTCTTGACGACGCCCAGGCACGAGAACTCTGTCCACACGATTTCAAATCGCTCGTTGGAAGACACGTTAACGTAGGTAGTCTCGCCTTCCATGTGGTAGGCATCTATAAAGGCGATAAGAGCCGTTTCCGCAGCCATGTCTATTGCCCTTTCACTACCCTTCGCACAATGTATAATCTGGGTGACCAAGTCGATGACATTACCTTCACTTTCCATGGTCTTGAGACAGAAGAGGCTAACGAGACCTTTGAGGAACGTTACCGCGCACGAATTAACAGCAACCACCAGGCGGCCCCAGACGACGAAAGTGCCATCTGGATGTGGAACCACTTCACAGAAAACATGCAAATGAACAAGGGTATCGGGATTATCCGCACTGCATTGTGGATTATCGGCATCTTTACCCTGCTCAGCGGTATTGTGGGTGTGAGCAACATCATGCTTATCACCGTAAAGGAGCGTACACGAGAATTTGGCATACGCAAGGCCATTGGTGCCACGCCCTTATCCATCCTGCGGCTTATTATCATCGAAAGCGTGATAATCACCACGTTCTTTGGCTACATAGGAATGTTGGGAGGAGTTGCCGCCAACCAGTATATGAACTCTACCGTAGGACAGATGAAAGTTGATTCAGGACTTTTCGAGGCTACCATGTTTGTCAATCCCACTGTAGGACTTGACGTATGTATCGAAGCCACCATCGTGATGGTGATTGCCGGCACGCTCGCCGGTCTGATACCTGCCCGCAAAGCCGCCCACACCCGCCCCATCGAAGCCCTCCGTGCCGAATAGCACAAGAATTATAAAGCCAAGCATCTACATTATGCGTATAGACATTGACCGCTACCACGAGATCATAGACACGCTTTCCAGAAACAAGAGCCGCACCTTGCTGACTGGATTCGGCGTGTTTTGGGGTGTGTTTATGTTAGTGACTCTCATCGGAGGTGGACAAGGCATGAAAGAGATGCTCTCCAACAATTTCGAAGGGTTTGCCACCAACAGTGCCATCATCTGGGCACAACCAACCACAAAACCCTATGATGGTTTCAGGAAGGGACGTTCATGGTGCATGAACTATGAAGACGTAAAACGGCTGCAAGAGCAGGTGCCCGAACTTGACGTCGTCACCCCCATGGTGTCACGATGGGGACAAATTGCCGTTAAAGGCGACAAAAAGAGCACTTGCTCAATGAAAGGAATGATGCCTAACTATGCCGAGGTAGAGGCACCAAAACTATACTATGGGCGCTATATCAACGACATGGATATGCAGCAACGTCGCAAGGTATGCGTCATCGGCAAACGTGTCTATAAAGACCTCTTTCCAAAAGGCGGTGACCCATGCGGTGAGATGATACGTATCCAAAGCAGCTATTATCGGGTCATTGGTGTGGATTACAATGCAGGCAACATGAGTATCAACGGCAGTGCCGACGAAAGTGTGAGCGTGACGTTGACTGTAATGCATCAAACCTACAACCTTGGCGATAGTGTTCACTTGATATGCGTCACAGCCCGTCAGGGGGTAAAAATGAGCGATATCACCGATAAAATGCGTAGTGTAGTTGCCCGTGCCCACCATGTGGACCCGACTGACGAAAAGGGCGTGATGGTGTTCAACACCGAGGTAATGTTCGGACTGTTGGACAGTCTCTTCGGCGGTGTCAACTTCCTCATCTGGCTCGTAGGTATAGGTACGCTACTTGCAGGAGCCATCGGCGTGTCGAACATCATGATGGTAACGGTGCGCGAACGAACCACTGAAATAGGCATCCGGCGCGCCATCGGTGCCACACCTATCAACATCCTAGGGCAAATCATTACAGAGAGTGTGATACTCACGGCGGTCGCGGGAATGAGCGGGATTCTACTTGGAGTGCTGATATTGGAAATGCTTGACATTGGCAACACCACTGACGGCATACAGACAGCACACTTCCAAGTTCGCTTTTGGACGGCCGTCGGAGCGATGGTGATGCTTAGTATCCTAGGGGTGCTTGCCGGACTCGCTCCTGCCGCCCGAGCGATGTCCATTAAACCCGTCGATGCGATGAGGGATGAATAATAAAAGTTGACAAGTTGACAAGAAACAAGTTGACAAGTTAATTGAAGAGTAGCCAAAGGGAAGTTAAAAGGTAGTTAAAGGGACAAATGCTCTGCCGCTTCCATTCCTAACTTCTGATTATATACCTCTCTTATCTCTAACCACTAAATAAACTCATAAACCCATAAACTCATAAACTCAAAAATGAAAAAATACTTGAAACTGTTTTTTGCAGCACTTGTACTGCTGGTGTTTGTCGGTATGTTCATCTTTCTATGGAAGAAGTCGCAGCCGCAGCCTGTAGTATATGATGAGTTTACGCCAAAAATTGGCAATATCAGCAAATCCACTATCGTAACAGGTAAAATAGAACCCCGCAATGAAGTGAGCGTGAAGCCCCAAATCTCGGGCATCATCTCTCAAATCTTGAAAGAGGCTGGCGACCAAGTAACGCAAGGTGAAGTGATAGCCAAGGTAAAAGTCATCCCCGACATGAACCAGCTGAGTAATGCCGAGGCGCGTGTGCGACTGGCAAAAATCAATGCCGATCAAGCCATGACCGATTATGAGCGTGAAAAGGTGCTCTACGACAAGGGACTTGTAAGTCGTGAGGAATACGAGAAAATTGTTCAGACTTATAACCAGGCGCGCGAAGAAGTACGTGCCGCCGCAGACAACCTTGAAGTAGTACGCGACGGCGTATCACAGAGTAATGCCAATGCGAGCAGCACGCTCATCCGCTCCACCATCAGTGGTATCATTCTTGATATTCCTGTGAAGGTGGGCAACTCTGTTATTAACAGCAATACTTTTAACGATGGCACCACCATTGCCACTGTGGCTAACATGTCGGATTTAATTTTCCGTGGCAACATCGATGAGACCGAAGTGGGCCAACTCCGCCCCGGCATGACCATGCGTATCACAATCGGTGCCATGCAAGACTTGGAGTTCGATGCGCGCTTAGAGTACATATCACCAAAGGCTGTAGAGAACAATGGTGCAAACCAGTTTGAAATCAAGGCCGCCGTTCATGTGCCATTAGAGAGTCGCGTCCGCTCCGGCTACAGTGCTAATGCAGAAATAGAACTTCAGAGTGTCAGCGAGGTTATCACACTACCGGAAAGTGCCATAGAATTTGAAAATGGTGCAAGTTATGTGTATATTGTAAAAGGCAGCGGTGACCAAAAGTCTTACGAACGTCGCAAAGTGGAGACGGGACTGAGCGACGGTATCAACATCCAGATCAAAAGTGGTGTTACAACAAAGGACCGCGTACGCGGCCCTAAAGTAGTAGAAGAAACTGATGAGTAATGATGTGCTGGTATTTGTTGGTAGTTTTTAGAAATTAGATAGGCTTTAGGCCTCGTCCACCTCAAATATCAGGGTTTCATCTGGCAGATTGATGACATCGCCAGAATTCAGGTTTCGCCATTGTCCATAAAGGAGTTGCTCACCCCCCACAAACGTAGGATTAACCTCTGCTTTATACAGTGTCGTGGTGAAATTCATCCTTCCGTCCTTTTCGTCTGCATAGATGACAAGATGCTCTTTGCTCGTTTTTTTCGTCCCTAACAAATTCGGGATTTGAATCAGGGCCTTGGATTGCGGAGATTTCCTCCCCAAAATATTCACACCTCTAATGAGTTGGAATACATCACCTGTCGACTGTACAACCACATGAGCGCCTTTCTGACGTGGTGGTTGGTGGATGACAGGTTGCTTTTGAGGTACGTCTTTTATCGGGGTTACCTTTATCCATTCACTGAACTTAAACCTTTTCTTGCAGTATGGGCAAGTGGCGCTATGGTTTTCCATTCTGGGATTATAATCCACCGACATTTCCTTGGCACAGGAAGGGTTTGGGCATCTGATTATTATTTTTTCGGGCATATGCAGGCTAAGAATATTAGAGATGACGGGAAAAAGTTACCGCAATAACAGGAAAAGAAATACCGCCAATAAAGCGACAATGGTCAGTAGCATCAGCCAAAACCATGTGATGCTTTCAGGCTTAGTTCCCATGGGGGCAGCATTCATAGCGCCCGGTCCACCTGTTCGCATTGTATTGTCATATTGCATGAACTGTGGGCCACTATCAACAATTTGGCCAACACCCCGACTTACCGTCTGGTCATAATCGGGTATCATAGTGGACTCATTATTTAGTTGTTGCCCATACATATTGTTTTGTCCTCTGTCATCCACCAGCAATTGAGCGGTCCCTTCCACATCCAGGATTTTAACGATTATGGCTGTGTGGTTATCGGAATTGTCGCTTGTTTCATTGATGATATTCTGTACCCTAGTATAATCATCACCGTAGGCGTAAGAGAAGCAGTGTCTCACATGGTAATCCTCCCACCTCTCAAGGATGCCATCAGAACACATGAAGAAATAATCCCCAGGCTGGATATCAACGGTATGATAGATGTCGGCTCTGGGTCTACGCTCCATATGAGGCTGCATGGCCCTAGTGATTACATTTTTCTGTCGGGAGGTACGAGCTTCCTCTGGGGTGAGTTCTCCAATTTTCACCAAGTCGTTGACCAAGGAATGGTCTTCTGTGACGAAGAGAATCTGGGTATCATCTGCCGTCTGACCCGGTCTCACATGATACACCCTGCTGTCACCCATATGGGCAATGGTGGCACCATTGGCATGTAGTTTCAAGAACGTCATTGTGGTACCCATTTTCTTAGGCGATCCATCATCAGGGGCTATGGAATCCAAGGCATCAAAGGCATCACAAATGGCCTGTTGAAGAATCTCATCAGTGAAAGCACCCTCTGGATCAGGACACATGTTCGCAATCGATGTACTCATGGCACGGCACACGGTAGAGCTTGCCACTTCACCGGAAGCATGCCCTCCCATACCATCACATAGGATAAAGAGCCTATCATCAATCGTCTGTTGGTTGTATTCAGGAAAAAGACTATCTTCTTGATTGGCACGTTTACCCAATTCCCATATATTATATACTTCTAATTTGTATCTCATGAGTTTTTGAGTTAAGGAATTCAGAAGTTTTTAGTGGTAAGAGATGAGATGTAAGAGACACCTTAAATGAACCCCAATTCAGTCTCCTCTTCATTTCTCTCTATCACTTCAAACCTTATTGGTTCATCAGGCAAGTCGATAATGTCGCCAGAGTGCAGCAACACTTGCTGCCCATAGATGAGAGGAATATTGTTCACACACGTCCTATTGACACTTGGACTATTCAGAGAAGCATAATGTACGAATCGGCCATTCTCCTTGAGCACATTAATGACAAGATGTGAACGGCTCATCCTACGTTGCCCCGTCATATCAGGAATCTGAATGTCGGCAGTTGAGGAACTAGCCATACGTCCCACGACGTTCCTTCCAGGAAAGAGAGAATAAACATACCCGGAATTCAACAAAACGAGCGATCCCGTGGCATTATCATAATTACCTACGGGTTGTTGCCAACTGCCTGCTATCTCTAATCTTCTGCGTTCTTCTTCCTCACGTTTCTTAAGCTCTTCTTCCTCACGATACAAACGTTCTTGCTCTGCTCTTCTTTGTTCTTCTTCCTCTTGTCTCCTTCGTAACTCTTCGGCATTTCGTCTTTGAGCTTCTTCCTCTTGTCGTTTGCGTTCCTCCTCCTCACGTTTCTTTCGTTCCTCCTCTTCTGCTTTTCGCCTTGTATCATTTTTCTTCCAATCCTTGAATGGAGACTTCATTCTACAATAAGGACATGTAATCATCAATTCCTCCATATCGGGGGTATATTTCACGGACAACCATTCCTTACAATTGGGGCATTGGATTCTTAGCATATTTATAAAGATTTATTGTTTGTTGAAATAGAATTAACTCAATTAATTTTTTATAATCATCGTAGACAACATCAACATTGTAGCCTCAATCTCCACTTGTATCTATGAAATGTTTCTCCTGCTTAGGTTCACTATCAGTCAGAAGCACGACCACAGTTCCAGCTACCAAAAGAAGCGCCAATGCGAGAATGATCCATTTGATGTAGCTTTTGCCATTAGTCTTTTTCACTCTCACACGGTTCTGCCTGTTATCAACTCTTTGCAGTGGCTTTTGTTGGCTACTTCCATTGAATAAGGGTGAAGCAGGAGGTCTTTGTATACCACGTTGTGTATTCGGTGCCTGTCTGCCATATGGAGGTGTCGGTGGAGTGCCCATCGGAGCTTGTCCGCCATATAGTGGACTTGGAGTTTGTCCACGATTAGGTGTTCCTGTAGGGGTACATGAAGTGTTGGAGGGATTCTCATTAATGTTATAGCCGATGATGTTCAAAGATTGAATTGCGATGTCATCATTGACATTCATTCCACTGAGTACTGTGTCTATTTCAGAAACAGACTGATATCTGTTTTTCTTCAGTGGAGCCATTGCCTTGCATACAACATTGATTAGTGGGAGCGGCACTCTGGCCTGGCTCAGCGCACTATATAAAACAGTATCATCATTAAGGACATAGGATGATTCTGGTGGTGTAGTCCCTGTGAGCATTTTAAACATTGTAGCTCCGAGGGCATATACATCCAGAGTCACTGGCAACGAGCCGTCTTGTCGGAATTGCGATTGCTCCACGGGTGCATACCCTGGCGTACCCAATCCAACAGAAGTGCTCTCTTCTGGCTGCCCATCCTCAGTATATTGCTTGGAGAGTCCAAAGTCGATCAGTTTCACCTGTTTCTTAGAACTGATCATCATATTTTTAGGCTTCAGATCCAAATGCAACATATAGTTCGCATGCATATACTCCAAAGCCTTGCAAACTTGACGGACAATGGCGATAGTCTGTGCAGGATTTAGGCATCCCTGACGTGAAACGAGTTCATCAATACTACCCCCATCCACATATTCCATCACATAATAGGCTGTATTGTTCTCCTCGAAGACTTCCAGCACTTTTACAATATTATCATGCTTCAGATGTGAGAGGTTTTCCGCCTCTCGCATGAACTTACGCTTATAGTTTGTTACTAATGTGATGCTCGACCCTTCTACTCTTGTGCCGTCGGCAGAACGCGTATTCATCTCTGCCATGAAAAATTCTTTGATAGTGACGTGCAAATCTACCGTCACCTCCCCTAGTGAACCTTTCATTTGCATAGGAGTGGCTGCCAGGTAAGTGATACCGAAACTTCCCTTACCAAGAACTTTTTCTATTCTGTATTTTCCGTTTCTTAATAAAGTGCCAGCACTTAAATAAGACATAGGTACATATTTTTTTTAGCTTTGACGCTGTGACAGATTATTATCTTTCTACATTCATATCTGTTTGTGCAACCGCAAAGATACTTTATTTTTTGCAATATACATTATTTTTTCGCGATTAATGCATGTATATTGAATCACCTCACGACTCGGAACAGACTAAGGAATCTTAACTCGGCACTTGCGGTTCGGCGATTTCCTTTCCACGGCAGAAGCGGTATTCTATCTGGCGGTCGTCACCTAAATAGATGAATCGCTCCAAACGCTCCAAGAGGGAATAATTGTCGAAGTTGAGGACACTATCGTTGATGACAAGTGCATCAAATTCGTAACCTGGTTCAAAACTGCCAACTTTGCCAAAGAAGCTGCCTGCCGACTTGGTGGCAATCCAGAAGATTTCGGGCAAAGTGAGGAATTTCTTATTGTGATTTTGTTGATAGTGCATCTTACTAACCTGGATGGCATATACCAACATACGGAACATGTTCAGATCATGGCCACCACTGATGTCGCTACCCAGTCCGACACGCAGTCCCTCTTCGAGGAAAGTGCGGATGGGTGCCATGCCAGATGCTATGTTAAAGTTCGACGTGGGACAGTGAGCCACCATGACACCATTGCGCTTCATCAGTTCCAATTCGTCGCCATCGGTCCATACGCAGTGAGCCATAATGGTAGGCACCTGTCCAAAAAGTCCATAGCGATTGTAGGCATCGCCATAGCTCATGCTTTCAGGCTCCAGCTCTGCCACCCAGGCAATCTCTGATATGTTTTCCGACAGATGCGACTGTACAGGCAACTGATACTTGTTTGCCAGATCACCACAAGCTTTCAACAACTCCGGTGTACACGACGGCACGAAACGAGGTGTGATAATGGGACGTACCAAAGCATTGGGCTGGTTGAATTCGGCAATCAGTCGTTCGTAACCTTCGATGGCAGGCTCCACATCCTCGCAAAGTGCGTCGGGACAATTGCGATTCATGGCAACCTTACCGACCAATGCTCCCATTCCTGCTTCCTGATACAGTTTCATCAGTAGACGGGTGCTTTCCGTATGGACAGTGCCGAACACACAACTGCGCATGGTGCCAAAAAGCCACTGAGTATGCAAAAAGCGGCGATACATACTCTCAGCATAATGAGCGTCTGCGTATTTCGACTCCTCAGGGAAGGTGTAGTTCTGCAACCACGGCAATAGTTCCAGATCCATCGCCACGCCTTGGTTACGAACCTGGGGAGCATGCACATGCATATCGTTCATGGCTGGTATCAACAGACGATTGCCAAAATCAACAACCTCTGCATCCTCACTATCTATCGATGCCAAATCCGCTGCCACCCCTATCACACGTCCATCGGCATCTACAACGACATAGCCATTCTCCAAAACTTCAAAATGGCTTTGCTCCTTTGTATAAAGGATATGAGCTTTATAGGCCTTCTTCATATTACATATTTTTAATTGATAATTCGTATGTTCTTCATCACTGCAAAGATATTATTTTTTTTGCAATATGCATTATTATTTGTTTAGTTTTATACAAATTCATGGTCATTTCGTAAAAAAAGCGCAACCTCCATACGTTGTGCATAGAGGTTGCGCTATAAGGTTGTATGTGTTCAACAATAAATTATTACTCCACAACCACGGGTTTGTACTTAGGTACAAGTGTCTTCATGATAATCCAGCCTATCAGATAGGCAACGGCGCAGAAGCAGAAGACAATCATATAACCTGCAGGTTTTCCTTCGAAGCCCATAAATGTAAATGCCGAACCTTGGTTTTCAGCAAAAGTAAAGAGGTTACCGGAAATATATTGGATGAGCATCGATCCTAATCCACCTGCCATGGCTCCAATACCTGTGATGGTGGCAATTGTGGATTTCGGGAACATATCACCCACTGTGGAGAAAATGTTTGCAGACCATGCCTGGTGTCCTGCACCTGCCAGGCCAATAATAATGGCTGGCCACCAAGCTGGGTCGATAGGACTTGACTCCCACATGGCCAACGGCTGGGTGAATAATGCAAAGAGTGGGAAGAATGCGAAAATCAACATAGCCAACATACGGCCTTGATAGGGATTCATTCCTCTCTTCTCGACAAACAATTTTGGCAGGTATCCTCCAAAGATAGAGATGACCGTGACAATCAAATAAAGAGTGAAGACGAGTAATTGTCCCATACCTGAACTGGACTTGTAGCCAAACTGATCGGAGAAATATGCTGGTGCCCAGAAGAGGTAGAACCACCATACACCATCTGTCATGAACTTACCAACAATAAACGACCATGTCTGCTTAAAAGTGAAACACTTGGCAAAACTGATGGCAGGACCCTCATCATTAGCATCCTTCGGATCTTCTTCTGTCTCAGCATCTTGGTTGATATAGGTAAGTTCAGCAGCATTCACATGCTTGCTCTTGTGAGGCTTATCATAGACAAAGACCCACAATGCCATCCAAATGAATCCCAGCCCACCAATGATGATGAACGCCATCTCCCATCCGAACATTTCTGCAAGCGGTGGTATGCTAATAGGTGCAGCCAATGCGCCAACAGACGCTCCCGCATTGAATATAGATGTTGCGAAAGCACGGTCTTTTTTGGGGAAATACTCTGCAGTCACTTTGATGGCAGCTGGGAAGTTTCCACTTTCACCCAAGGCAAGAACCGCACGACAGAAAAGGAATAGATAGACACTCACCATAGCGATAGTCGATGCTGTCATAGAACCAGCCTCAACTGCACGAAGAGCAGCTACGTCACCCAATCCGACATACTTCATCGTGACCCATCCGCAGGCAGCATGGAGACATGCACCCACCGACCATACGAAGATTGCCCAAAGGTAACCTTTCTTGGTACCCATCCAGTCGATGAATTTACCTGCAAAGAGGCAGAACACCGCATAGAGAATAGAAAAAGCCGATGTAATCAAGCCATAGTCGGCATCGGTCCAATGGAACTCAGGGGCAATAAAGTCTTTCCATGTCAGAGAGAGTACCTGTCGGTCCATGTAATTGACTGTGGTAGCAAAGAAGAGCATTGAACAAATGACCCAACGATAGTTAGTCATTTTTGTAGTTTTAATAGGACTCATCTGTTTTTAAGATTTGTTTATTTGATTTATAGTTATTCGGAGATATAATTTGCAAAGATAGTGTATATTTGTCTGAATTCAAAAATAATTATGCATTTTTATTGAATTATCTTAATTTGAGCGGGACAGAGACGGCGAGTTCTGTGAGGTCGGCCTTTGAATAATGGGCTTTGACCATTACTCCAACGGAAACGCCCACCTTCGGAATCATATATTGCACACCGATTTTCTCATAGTAAGGCTTGTCCACAGCCTTTGCATGCTCTCCCATTTCGCGATAGAGGTAATAGCCCAATGAGACTGCCAGAGAAAGATTATGGTAGAATACCTGGTGTTTGGCGGAAACGCCTAAAGACCATGGACTGTGTGGGACGTCAACACCTTTGGCTTGGTCTATTTCCTCGACACGATCGGAATAGGTGCCATAACACACGTCTATTCCCGCCCCTGAGGCCCATCTACGAGCATATCGATACATCAAGTCGGTCTGAAACGTATAGGCAAGATACTTTTTGAAATGGTCGGTTCGATAATCCGGGTCACCCTCTTTTGCATCATATTGTGTGTAGTTCCAGTCCTCCAAAAGAGCTTTGGCTCCTACTCCTGCAGTGAAGTTAAGATAGAGATATTTATCAAAGTGCTCCTTGATTTTGGGTGCCTTTCCATGAATGATGTCCTTATAATAAGGCTGATAGACCAATGCAACAGATGGTCCTACGACGTTAAGGCCCTTGTTAGGACGGTTGAGGGCTCCATTGCTCAAATGCCAATATTCCAATCCTGCCCTGACGCCCCAATCCCTGGTCATCTGATAGGAAAGTTGCAATCTTCCACCAAAGTAGATGAGCCATCGTGCCCCAATGAGTTCGTTGTCCACATTCTTGTTTTTGTCATATTTCGTATGGCTATATCCCACGCCGGCATTGATGACGTAGTCTGCCTCCCACCTTCTGGTACGGAAGAAGGGTCTAGTAAATGAACCATAGAACGACACCGTATTGCCAAGATGGGAATCGTAGTCCACCTCTTTTAACCCTGGCCATGCATCTACATCTGGCCTACGGTGCATGGTGATACCGTGGTTGATACTGTATTTCACCCCGACGCTAAGCGTAGGATATCCATAGTCGGAAGCAAAGGCGTCGCTATCTTGTGGCAGGTCTGCATGATGCAGTTCTGCACCGAATGAAAAGTTGTTTTTATTGACTTGGTATTTTTTCTGGACATTATCCATCACCGATGCACGTCCAGGATTGACAT
>JAFZAE010000204.1 GCA_017548385.1 Prevotella sp. | reverse complement strand
CCTCGCCGCCTTGTCATACCATTTGAGAGCTTGGCGCATGTCTTTTTTTATACCATATTCGTATTGGTAGCACAGTCCGAGCGAACATTGCGAGGCTGCGTGATTTTGGGCGGCAGCCTTGAGAAACCATTCTATTGCTTGAGCTTGGTCTTTCTCCACACCTTCACCATATTGGTAGCAGAGTCCCAAATTGTATTGCGACTGAGCATCGCCAGCCAAGGCTTTCTCACGATAACTGTTCACAAGGTCGGCCAGACGGAATGTGTCTTTCGCTTCCTCGGAATAGTTTGCGAGACTGTCGATGGTTTGTGACCAACTTTGCGTGGTTGTCAAAATCATTATCAATAGAATGTATAAAATTTTGTTCATGGTGGGTAGCGAGTGGGACTTTTAGTTTGTTGGACGCTGCAAATATAAACAAAAAAAATGATGATACGTGAAAATCTCCCTTTTTGTTTATAAAAAATCGGGCATCACCCGCTAAAAACACGGAGATGCCCGATAATAATATATCTTCAATGGAATTTAGAAATCGCCAAACATATCACCAAATTCCTTCTTGATTTCCTCTTCGAAGGCTTTGTCCTCCATTAGTTTCTTGCCATTCTCACTCTTCTCGCAAGCACCCATGAGCTCTTCCAGTGCATTCATTTCACCTTCATTCTTCTTCATGAAATCTGCCAGTTTGCCGGCAATTTCAGCAGCTTTAGACACGTCTTCACCAGCATTCTCAGCTTCAGCTTGCAATGCCTTAATCTCTTCCATCATTGGTTTTGCAGCAGTGAGGGCACTCTTAATCTGAGCTTTCCACTCATCAACACTCCAGTTGGCGCCTTCTGTCTTAGCTTTCTCAGCGATAGACTTCAAATCTGCACCACCACATGATGTCAAACCCATGCACAATACCAGGGCGAACAAACCAAACAATAATTTTTTCATAATTCTGATTTTAATGATTAATAAATATTGAGATAAAAAAATGTCACTTTCAATAATGACGGTGCAAATATAACAAAAAAAAATGATAAAACGTCAGACCATTATGTTTTTTTGTCAACATTATTGAAAGGGGCACAAAAAATCGGGTATCACACAGATACCCGACTATAGTCTATAAACAAAAAGAATTTAGATGTCCTCAAACAAATCACCAAATTCCTTCTTCATCTCTTCTTCGAAGGCTTTGTCTTCCATTATTTTCTGAGCAGTCTCATTTTCCTCCATAATATTTCCGAATTCTTCCATTGATGCCATATCGCCTTCATATTTCTTCAGCAATTCTGCCATCTTTCCAGCAACTTCTGCTGCTTTGGAAACATCTTCACCAGCATTCTCTGCTTCAGTTTGAAGCGCCTTTATTTCTTCAACCATTGGTTTTGCAGCAGTGAAAAAATTCTTGATTTGAGCTTTCCACTCGTCAACACTCCAGCTGGCACCTTCTTCCTTGGCTTTAGCTACAAGGTCAGTTAAGGATACGGCTGCTGCAGCCTCTGCTTTCTCGTCTTTCACTTCTTTGTTGTCACCTTCTTTGCCTTTGTTGGCTTCTTCTTTGCAGGATGTCATACCTAAACATAGCGCGAAGGCAAACATTGCGAATAGTAATTTCTTCATAATACTGTTTTAAATTAAATAAATTAATAATTAGTAAAAAGCTTGTCATTTTCATAATGACGTCGCAAAGGTAATAAATAATATGGACTTTACAACATAATTTGCCTTTGTTTTTGTAAGAAATGCAGAAAAAACGCTAACCTTCATGAACAGAAGATTAGCGTTACTAACAAGTGCGCCTGAAAGGACTCGAACCTTCACGTCGTAAGACACTAGATCCTAAGTCTAGCGCGTCTGCCAATTCCGCCACAAGCGCATTTTCTATTAAGCGGGTGCAAAATTACAAAATATTCCTTTATCAAGCAAATTCTTTCTCATTTTTCTTTTTGCGGGAATTATCTTAGCTGTCACTTTTTGTCATATCAAATGTTTTTAGTAAATTTGCATAAAATAGGCTGCATCTCGAAAATAAAAATAAAACTTCGTCTTTATTTTGTATTTTACTCAATTTGCACTATTTTTGCACCGAATATGGCTTTTTGCCAAATCCTCTCTAAATAATTGATATGAAAAGAAAACTGTTGGGACTGCTTTTGATTATCGCTGCCATAGGTGGTGTAGTATATCTGGTCAACAATAGTGGTGGAAGTAAAAACGAAAACACCCATATTCTACCCTCTGACACAATGACCGTGGCGACTACAAAGCCCATTGTCCGTATCTATATGGAGAATTCTGGTAGCATGAACGGCTACGTCACCACTAATTCGCAATTCAAAAACGCGCTAGGACACCTTATTACCAAGGCCTATGGCTTCTATCCTGGCACACAACTCAATTTCATCAATCAGGACATACATCATACACCCTTGTGTGATGAACTTGATGACTTTGTGCTCAATCTCAACCCCACTTCGATGAAGGTGGGAAATACTAGCAGCACTGACATCAACAAAATCTTTAAAATGATTCTCGACCGTACACAGGGCGATACGATCTCTGTGCTCGTGAGTGACTGTATGTATGATGTTGACAATGTAGGTAACCTGCTCAGTGCTGCTGCCAGCAGCACCACGGGTACGTTTATGCGGGCAATAAGTCGTGCTCATGATGCCAAGGAAGAGTTTGGTGTCATCATCATGCAGTGTATGTCAGAGTTCAGCGGCAACTACTACGAGGGCAATAATGCCATTCCGTGTAACGGGCAGCGACCCTATTATGTCATTGTGATGGGTGGGCTCAAGCAATTGATGCACTTCAACGACCATATGGAACTAGAGAACACATCTACCGGCTTGCCGGGGATGGCACATAAATACATGATTTCGTCGGAGCCGACATGGACACTCGACAACACCACCGTGCGAACCTATATCCGGGATTTCACCAATGCTAAGAAAATACAGTTGGAGGACAATCGGCTTGACATTCGCAAAATTACCACCGACCACGACAAGCCCAATCTCACTTTTGCCGTGGCGATGGGCGTCTCGCAACTCTTCGCAGACAAAACCTATCTGCTCGACAAGGAGAATTACAGTGTGGAGCCTGAGCAATTTTCCATCGTAGAAATCAACGATGGAGTGGTATTTGCTGAATACGATGTCTTCGACCATCCCTATTCCCTCCAATTGACTACCGATGTGCAAAAATTCGCACCGCAGGTGACAATCCGTCTTCTCAACAAAATTCCATCATGGGTCAAGACATGCAGCTACACTGAGCGAACAGGAGCTTTGCCACCAGAAAACCAGTCGTATGCCATCTATGAGATGATTGAGGGTATCTACAATGCTTTCTACAACAGCATTGAGGGAAAGACCAAAGACCTCTTCCACCTCTCTTTCCGCATCAATGGTTACGAATAATCCCAAACTATCCCAAACCGTCCTAATAAATCCCAAAATATCCCAATTAAAATAGTATGAACATCAAAGAAATCTTCGAGTTATTTGGCGCTGCACATTTAGGCGACTTTTCCGATAACATGGACCTATCACGAACCTATAGCACTACATTTTGGGTGATGCTGATTATACCCTTGTTGGTCACCGTGTTGTATTACATTGTCTTGGATCATATCCTGCTTGCCAGGACCAAGAAATGGCTCCTTATAGGTGTAGGTACTTGTGCTACGACAGCGGTCATCGATATGCTTATCGCAAAGATGAAGATGGGAGATTTTATATTTACCTCCAATATCACAAATACCCATATTGACGCAGGCGATTATCTCTCCTTTGGCTTTATCGTCTTTGTTTATAGTGCGTTGCTGTATTTCGTCTTCTCGTTGATACTTAAGTCGTTCAGCAGCAGATCTAGAAACGTACCCTTCTAATGTTTGTTAAATCTATCTATCATCTTCAATAATGAGCAAACTATATATCTTCGGCATAGGTGGTACAGGAGCCAGGGTGCTGCGCTCACTCACCATGATGCTCGGTTCTGGAGTGTCTCTTGGTGACAAGATAGACACCATCGTGCCAGTCATCATTGACCCCGATGCCAGCAATGGCGATCTCACCCGTACCGTGTCGCTTATGCAACTATATAAACGTGTGCGGAGCCATCTCTCCTTTGAGAATAGACCCACTAAACAAGGTTATTTCAAGGTGGAAATCGATGATATGAATACCAACTTCAGACTACATCTCAACAATGTGGCCAATATGAAGTTCGCTGATTACATCGCTTACAATCGTTTCAATAATCAAGGTCAGGCAGACAGCAACCAGGCTCTTCTTAGTTTGCTGTTTTCAGATAAAAACCTTGCTTGCCCACTCGACGTGGGATTCAAGGGTAATCCCAATATGGGAAGTATTGTGCTCAACGACCCGAAAAATACCGAGTCGCTCATGTCGTTGCTACAACTCTTCCAGACCGGAGATGAAATCTTTGTTATTAGCAGTATCTTTGGTGGTACAGGTGCGGCTGGTTTCCCTCTCTTACAAAAAACCTTCCGTGAGGCTGAACGATTGAATATGCCCAACTCCTCCGCCATCGCCAACGCACCTATTGGGGCTGTCACTGTGCTGCCCTATTTCGGACTCAAGGAAGACCAACAGAGCGAGATCAATATGGAGACCTTCATCTCTAAGACGAAAGCCGCACTGAAATACTACATTGGTAACCTTGATGTTGATAATCTCTATTATATTAGTGATTTTATCAAAAATAGATACGATAATGTGGAGGGAGCTACAGAGCAGCGCAACAAGGCACATTTTGTGGAGGTGGCTGCTGCCATGGCCATCGTCGACTTCGCTGTTTCCAACATTGAGCACAACCGTGATCAAACCTACACTTCTTATCGAGAGTTTGCTATTCGCAGTGATGCCAATCCATTGTCGCTCAATGATTTCTGCCCTAATACGTTCCATTCAGTGGGAAAAGAGATGATGAGCTTCTATATCTTCGCACGATTCTATATGGAGCATTTCCGCGATACACAGAATTATGCGTGGGCAAAGACACCACAGATGAAAAACGTCAGTTATGGAGATGCATTCTTCTCTGAACTGGGACAGTTTGTTGACAATTTCAAAAATCACTGGCTAAAAGAACTGTCCGACAATCAGCGTAGTTTCCAACCCTTCGACCTTTTCACCAACGATGACGACGTGTTTGACACCATCATGCATATCGAACCAAAGAAGACCTCCAAGCTTGGTAGGTTGCTCGGCAAAACACTGAGAGGATACCCTGCCATCGATAGTGAAATCTCAGATGTTTCGATGAAGAAAATCCGCGGACTCGATGCTTATAACTATTTCATGACTATTCACGAAGAGGCTATCAACAACGTCATCAAAAAGAAGTATAATATATAGATAGTTGACAAGTTGACGAGTTGACAAGAGCAACAAAAGTATTATCCAAACTCCTAACAAGAAATTATCCCCTAAATATGTCATACGTTTTCAGATTTCATAAGGGAAGCGAGACCATCGAGGGATGGCAGGAAACCACCCAACTTGGCAATAAGGATATTGAGGCCATCGAAGACCCCAATGGTGCCAAGGCCACACTCCCCATCACCTCCATTCCCACACCATTTGCAGGATTCGAACTGGCAAAGACCGCATTTGGCTATTGCGCCGAGGCGGAAGTGGGCGTGAAAGGCTCCACCATCTACCATAAAATGACAGCTAATGCTCTCGATGTGCTGGAGATTTTCTTTGGCTACCGGACAAAATATGCTAAATTGTTCCAAATTGTCACATGGGACAAAACCAACGATCTGCAGCGGTTGGCCTCCGATGGCATACCAGAGCATGCCGCCGTGGCTGCTACACTGGGACTGTTCCTCTCGCAGGACACCTCCAGTTTTAATTTCGGACGTATGCAGTATATCTATATGCTCAATTATGTTGGCGAGGGAGCTATGGGGCAAATCAACGTTGTAGGTGGCACATCGCCTACTTCCGTATGTATGGCATCGGCCAACGACCTTTCGTATGTCAAGGATGTATATTTAAGCAACTATCACCTGGCATTCCATGCCGATGATGATGGCACATTCCGCTCGCTTGTGGGCCGAGACCGGGAATTCCGCGAATATGTCTATCTGCTCTCCAAACAACCGGGATTTAGCTCTCTCTATCCGGAGTTCCATGCTTATGTTGATGCCTGTTTTAAGGCTGATACCGATACGGTGTTCAAAAACCGTCTCAATGCTCTGCAGCCGGGAATGTATCTTTCACAGTACCAGACTCTCATGACTGGCAGCAGCCAGATGATGCTACCTGGCGATATTCCTATCATGTGCCTCGGAGCAGATGCCATTGCTTCAGAGAGTGATTTCCGCATCCTATCAGAGACGGCTAACAATAGGCTGCCATTGGTACTTCCCTCTGAGCCATATTTCGAAACGGAGATGCGCTACACCACTTCGCAGTGGAATCCACATTTGATGGCACCACTTACCGACCCACGGCCAATAGAAGAACGCACGTTGCCATACGATTCTACAGAGTATCCTTATCTCACTACCGACGACGTATTTGAGCCCTATTTGCTTAAAGTCGCCTTCCCCATCAATGAGTCGGCTTTCTTTGCAAATATGTTCCGAGGTACCAATCGTATCAGCGATGAATGTCAATACTTGCTGCCATTAAAGCCTGAAATACTCCGATATCTGTCTGTACAGACACTCACGGGCTACGCCGGCAACACCTCCACACCTATCTTCCAACTCAATGAGATGCCAGACGGCCGCGTACAGGCCATCATCAACATCCCCGTGCAGAAAGGCCACTATGTCACCTTACACCGCGAATATACCACCACGTCGATAGACCCAGATCCAGAGCGGTTAATCTGGCCCATTATGGAGTGCCGTTTCGACCTCTTCCTATTCCCGAGTTATCATATCGATGACCCCACATTGGAGAAGCCCCAACGTATCTATCTTGTCGATGAGGATACCGCTGGCTACAAAAAAGATCAGTATCAGTATTCGGTCTATGCATATCGAGGCAATGAAGCGGAGCCATTGTCGCACACCCTCGTCGAGAGGGCCGACAAGCGTCAACAGTTCCTTACCTCCAAGTATTTCTGTCTTACAGAGGAATTTGACTACCTTGTCGTAACAAACACTATTGCCAGCGGATTGCTTATACCGCTCTACAGACAGGTTCGTCAGGGTAGCAAGATTTTCGACTTTGCTATCGACTTTGGTACGACCAATACGCATATTGAGTTTAAATCGGATACAGAACCAGAGCCACAACCGCTCACCATCGCCAAGGAGGAGACACAGGTGCTTACACTCAACTCCACCTCGCGGCGTGCCATCGAGATAATCGACCAGGAGGGACTGGAGTCGTTCTATGGAGGACCGGCGCAGAGTTTCATGCAGGAGTTCTTGCCCGTCACTGTGGGGCCGGGCGAGATTGCTCGATTCCCCATGCGCACCAACCTATGTTATCGGTCGGGGCATAGCGTCGAGGGACGTGACATTTTCGCAGCCGCCGACTACAACATTGGATTCCATTACGAGAAGGAAGATACATACGACTACAATGAGACAAGACCCGATCTGAAATGGGATAGTAGTCGAGGCAACAACCTGCTTGTTGAGGCATACTTCGAGGAATTACTCATGATTATCCGCAATAAGGTGCTGCTATCAGGTGGTGTGCTTAACCGCACCAGTATCACATGGTTCTATCCTGTGTCGATGCAGCCTTACCAGATATCCAACCTCGAGGCTTCATGGAACAAACTATGCCGACGGTTGATTGCTCCGCAAGGCTATAGACTGCAAAAAGTTGCAGAATCCCTTGCACCTTATTATTATTATACCAAAAAGGAAGACGTGGATGCGGAGAGCCGCCCTGTGGTATCCATGGACATTGGTGGTGGTACGACAGACTTTGTCATCTACCACAGTGGTAACACTGCTGTGCTCATCTCATCAGTTCGCTTTGCAGGCAACAGTATCTATGGCGACTTCCTTGGACGCGGACCAGAATATAATGGTTTTATGAAGGCGTTCGCACCTGATTTCGACTTGAAACTGAGAGACATCAGTGGTGTGAGTGATGTCTATGCCAAGTCGAAAAGGAACAGTTCGGAATTCATCTCCTTCCTATATTCTCTCGATAGTAATCCACGTATGGTGGGTCGTGGTATCTCCTTCTCTGAGGAATTGCGTGCCAACTCTGAGTTGCGCGTGGTGCTTTTACTCTTCTTTGCCGCCGAGGTACACTATGCCGCAAGGTTGCTGAAGATGAAGGGGCTTCCTACACCGGCATATATCACCGTGAGTGGTACGGCCTCCAAGGTGTTGCCATTAATCGGTAGCCTTGATGCCCTGCAAAAACTTGCTTCACATATATTTAATGATGTATTGGGAGATGATGGACGAGTAGAACTGAAACTGGTGGATAATCCGAAGGAAATCACCTGTAAGGGTGGCCTGAACATGAAACAGCGTTATGTGGTCAGCGACGTGGAGGAAATCACCAAGTTCTGCACAGGTTCTGTTACGCTCGATGAAATCCAAGTACCTCGTTATAAGGACATTTCACCAGCGGTGAGGAAAGAGGTGTTGGCCGACTACGAGGCTTTCATCGATTACTTCTTCCAACTCAACCAAGAGTATAGTTTCGCCAAGTATTTCGGCGTGTCGAATGAACGGGAATTCAAACAATTCCGCACAGTGCTCACCGAAAAGGCGGAGCAAGACTTTAATAAGACCATCGAGACACGGCGAGACAGCATGACCGATGAGGAGAATCCCGAACTGAAAGACTCTCTCTTCTTCATACCTCTAACTGGTGGTATGAGTCGACTGGCATTATATATCGCACAAAACCCATCATAATCCAACATCATGCAGACTGTCATTTCCTTGTTTTTATTCGCATTGGCTATTGCTTATGTGGAGTATCGTATCAAGTCCATCCAAAAGGAGGGCAGCGACGACCGAAAAGGGGCTTTTGACTATTTCGCCACCAAAGAAGAACTAAAAAAGAGTGTCAAGAAGTTGGCGGAGCAAGTCTTTACCGACCGCCAAGCTGTAGAGGAACGTTTACAATCGATAGAGCAGAAGGCTTTCTTCGAAAAACCTATCGAGAAAACCGAACAACCTGTTCAGATGCAAAAACCTGCACCCGTGGTGGACCCCTCGGTAATCTATTTCCGTTGGCCTGCTGATGACGGGACTTTCGCCGATACCACCAAGTCTGTCGCCCAGACTGAGGATACCTATTATATGTTCCGGCTCGATGACAGTCGCACACATGCTGAATTCTCCTTTGTCACACTAAGCGACACCCAACTTAGCAAGGCCAACAATAGTTCAAAAAAATACATTGAGCGCGCCTGCACTTTCACCAATGCCAAATCTCTCCAATACACTTGCACCCCCGGCCTTGCCCACCTCGAGCGCGGTAAATGGGTCGTGGATCAGAAAGCGAAGATTGTTTATAATTGAATAGCCAAGGACAATATCCGGGCTTATTATGAAGAAAGGGGAGATACGCTCTGAAAGA
The DNA here is from genome assembly GCA_017548385.1 of Prevotella sp. Taxonomy (GTDB): domain Bacteria; phylum Bacteroidota; class Bacteroidia; order Bacteroidales; family Bacteroidaceae; genus Prevotella. The sequence continues at coordinate 12,783 of JAFZAE010000204.1, read as the reverse complement.
GCAAAACCTTTACAGGAAAACAATTATAGTTATAAACGGGCGGATTGTAAATACTGCAAATCCGCCCGTATTGTATGTATATTTCCTATATGGGAAGGCAGGGAAAAAGAGTCTGTTATTTAACCTTCTTCCCTAGCTTATAGGAGTGGAATCCGTAATACATCACAATGATGAAGCAAACGAAAGGAAGGATAAACGATGCATTGACTGCAGGATGTCCAAAGACAGTTCCCATATCGATTATCATACCCTGAAGTGGTGGCATAATAGCACCACCAACGATGGCCATGACGAGGAATGCCGCACCGAGTGATGTATCACGGCTGTCAACGTCCTCAAGGGCAATGCCATAGATGGTGGGGAACATCAGCGACATAAAGAAACTGATACCCATGAGGCAATAAAGACCCATCATACCCACGATGCAGATAGCACCTGTGGCACAAATTGCAGCCCCAATGGCGAAAACTGCCAACAGAATGCGCGTGTTGACATATCGCATAAGGAAGGTGGCAATGAAGCGACTCGACAAGAACATACACATCGCGATAATGTTGTAGTTCTGTGCAGTGGCTTTGTTAATACCCAAATTGTCGGCATATTGGATAATAAAGGTCCACGTCATAATCTGTGCAGCCACATAGAACATCTGTGCAATGACACCCTCACGATAGATGACATTGTGCCAAAGATTGCTCAATGTCTGTTTCGTCGTGTGTGTCAGACCGGCAGCTTTTTTCTCTTCACTGTCTGTCTTGGGCATCTTGGTGATAGCAAAGATAATGAACATCACAAGTACCACCAAACCTATGGCTACGTAGGGATTGCGAATGATAGCTAAATCGTGGACACGAATGTCTGCCTTTTCTGCCTCCGACAGCGTGCTGAAGATAATCTCTCCGGCAGCGTCGCGCTTGTCTGAGATGAGTTGTGGCAATACAATGAGTGAGGCAACACTCATACCACAGAGTGAGCCCATGGGGTTGAACGATTGCGATAGGTTCAAACGCTGTGTGGAGGTGCGCTTGTCACCTAAGGAGAGAATGAAGGGGTTTGCGGTGGTTTCTAAGAATGCCAGGCCGAATGTCAACACATAGAGGGAGATGCAGAAGAACAAGAAACTTTGCATCGATGCAGCAGGGATAAATAGGAAAGCGCCAATAGCATACAATGCCAACCCTAGCATCACACCTTTCTTATAACTGTATTTTCGGATGAAGAGAGCGGCGGGAATTGCCATGGTGGCATAGCCGCCATAGAAGGCAAATTGTACTAATGATGCTTTAGCGGCGGTCAGTTCCATTAAAGTTTGAAAGGCTGCCACCATGGGATTGGTGATGTCGTTGGCAAATCCCCATAATGCAAAGAGTGTGGTGACAAGAATAAAGGTCAATAGATATTTTTTCTCTATCAGTTTTGGCTTGTTCATGTGTAATACACCTTAAGTCTATATGTTTTGGAAAATCCCCCTCTTTTCGGAGGGGGATGGTTGTTGATTTTTCTAAATTAATATTCCATCATTGGTGGAAGTTCCTTGGCCTGGTCAATCATTTTTTGTACTTCCTTCAGGCTTGGAACGCGGTTGCAAAGGTTCTTCTCTGCGTTCACTTCCTCAAGTTTTACTTGCAGGTTTTCAGCCTTGCGGTTCCGAAGCTCCTTCACGGTGTCCACACCAGCAGCCTCGAGTAACTCTGAGAACTGTGGACCTACGCCGTCGATGCGCATGAGGTCTGTATGGTTGGCCCATGTGAGGATTAACTTGGATGAAATACCTGTCTGCTCGGCAAGTTCCTTACGGCCAGTTGGCTTGCAGCATTTCTCCAACAGGTCTTTGTCGGTGTTGATACCAGCAGCAATCAGTTTCTCTGCATAAACGGGACCAATGCCCTCGATGTCGATAATTTTGTAAATCATGATGGTAAAGATATTATGTTTGTAAAGATTAGTATTATCCGCAAAAATACATAAAATACATGAAAAAACATCACGGAAGGCTTTTTTTAAATATTTTTTAACGAAAGAAACTTTTTTGTGTCTATTCAGTGGGAAAAGTCAATTATTTTACTTATCTTCGTAGCCTGAATCATAAATCATATGCTATGGGTATTATTATTGGTATCGACGTGGGTATCAGTACCACAAAGATAGTTGGTGTACAGGACATGAAGGTGATGTCGCCATTGCGCATTACTGCCACCGATCCTGTAACTTCCCTTTATGGGGCATTTGGCAAATATGTCTATGAAAATCAGATTCCACTCGAGGAAATCGATCAGGTGGTGCTCACTGGTGTGGGAAGTGCGTACATCGATAAGCCTGTTTATGGACTACCTACCAGTAAGTGTGATGAGTTTATTGCTGATGGACTGGGAGCGCGCTTTGAATCTGGGCTTGACAAAATTATTGTAGTGAGCATGGGAACAGGTACTACGCTGGTGCTCTGCGATGGTAATGAGATACGACACCTTGGGGGTATCAGTATGGGAGGGGGTACACTGGCTGGACTTTCACGTATTATGCTCCAGACTTCGGATATCCAACAGGTGTCGGAAATGGCAAAAAACGGTAACATCTCTAATGTTAACTTGCTCATTGGGGATATCAGCACAAAGCCATTGCCTGGACTCCCCATGGATGTCACAGCATCGCTTTTTGGAAAAGCGCAGACTGATTCCGTAAAAGAAGACATTGCCGTAGGACTGATTCATACTGTGCTCCAGACCATTGGCAGTGCTGCTGTGCTCGCTGCGCTGCATACCGATATCAATGAATTTGTCATGATTGGTAATCTGTCGTTATTGCCCCAGTGTGCTGAGGTCTTCCCTATGATGGAGAATTTATACAATGTTCATTTCCGTATACCGAAATACTCACAGTATTGTACAGCTATTGGAGCTGCACTCGAATATGCATATAAAAGCCAGAAAAGGAGTGTCTGAACTTTTGTAATTCCTAACAATTTACTAAATACTTACAACCTCAAAAACTTAAATCTTATGGCTAGTTTTTTCGAAGAAATTTCAAATGGAAACTTAGGTGATATCCTCGGTTCCATTCTGGGAGGAGGAGATAGCTCATCGGGCGGCGGCTTGGAAGACATAATCGAGTCGATGCGCAAGAAAATGGGTGGTGAATCTGCACCAATTGAAGAAGAACCTGCTCCCTCTGGCGGCGGTTTGGAAGACATCTTGAAAGAGATTAGAAAGAAAATGGGTGGAGAGTCTGCTCCAATTGAAGAAGAACCAGCTCCCTCTGGCGGCGGTTTGGAAGATATCTTGAAAGAGATTAGAAAGAAAATGGGTGGAGAGTCCGCTCCAATTGAAGAAGAACCTACTCCCTCTGGCGGTGGTATAGAAGACATCTTTAAAGAGATTAGAAAGAAAATGGGTGGTGAATCTGCTCCAATTGAAGAAGAACCAACTTCCTCTGGTGGCGGTTTCGAAGACATTTTTAAAGAGATTAGAAGGAGAATGGGTGGTGGCAATGATGTGGTTACCACTGATGAAAAACCCTTGAATGGTAATGACGATAATGACGATATTATCAAAGAATTGCGTAAGAAAAGGGGATTAGATCCCAATGAACCATCCTCGTCTACCAGTGACATTGTCAAGGAAATGCGTAAGAAGAGTGGATTAGATCCAGAGGGAACGGAAAAATCTTCAAACGATGTATTTAAGGATTTGGAAGAGGATATGGATGAGCCACAAACTTCTGAAGAGGAGGAACTCGGCGGTATGGGCGATATCGGTGAAATCTTTAAGAAATTGGGCATTGACCCAAGTAATCTGGGCGGCTTGGCCGAGAGTGTGTTGAAGACAATAGGACTAGCAGGTAATGCGATTTAAATATGGAAAAACTAATAACAACCATTAAATTGATGGCAAAGACAGGTGTTTTCTTTGCACATTGTGACGGGAAATATGACCAACATGAGGTAGACTTTCTCAACGGCTTTCTTGGTGGTATCGACCATATTGGCGACATCGACGAGACTTTAAGGCAAGAAATCAAAGACTCCCTCAACCACACATATACTCTCGAGAATATTATCGAGGAGACACAGCAGTTGCTCGAGGGATTCAACGAAGATGAACAAAAGGCCATCATCACCTCCATCTATCTGTTTATCCGAAAGGTGCTAGTGTCTGACAAAAACCTCGAATCTGTTGAGAAGAAGAACTTCCGCTTATGGAAGGACACCTTCGGCATAGAAAACTAATTTGTGGTTTTAGCACCTATAGACCCTAAAAAATCACCTCCTTGACAATATTCCTTGTATAGGCATACGGGATATAGTCAATCGACGGAATGGGGACAGTGATGATTAGACTGGCTCTCTTGCCTAAAGAGATGGAGCCATAGTCGTGACTTAACCCTATGGCATATGCGGCATTCAGCGTGGCGGCATTGATGGCTTCCACTGGCTGAAGCCGCATTTTGATACATGCCAGAGATACCACAAATTTCATGTCCAAAGAGGGCGTACTCCCAGGGTTGCAATCCGAAGCAAGGGCAATGCCCAGGCCGGCTTCTATCATACGGCGAGCCGGAGCGTAGGGCATGTTGAGAAAGAATGAGGTGCCGGGGAGTAGCGTGGGCATGGTATCGCTGTCTCTGAGTAGTGCAATGTCATCGTCGGTAGCACTTTCCAGATGATCCACTGAAAGAGCTTGGTGACGTACTCCCACCTCTACACCGCCAGAAGAGGCTAGTTCACAAGCGTGAATCTTAGGCCGCATGTTGTATGTCGCACCAATCTCTAGTATTCGTGCGGTTTCCTCGGGGGTGAAAAAACCGTCGTCACAGAAAACGTCTATATAGTCGGCAAGGCCTTCTTCAGCAACAAAGGGAATCATCTCATTCACTATTAAATCGACGTATTCTTTTTGTCTGCCCACATACTGCCTTCCCACGGCATGTGCCCCAAGGAAGGTGGAAACTATTTTTATGCGTGCAGCCTCTTTCATCCGCTTAATCACACGAAGCATCTTCAGTTCATCGGCAGTGTTCAGACCATAACCGCTCTTGATTTCCACACAGCCAGTTCCTGCGTCCTCCATCTCGCGAAGACGGCCCATGGCCGCCTCGAAGAGAACGTCTTCTGATGTGTTGTGCAATAGGTCGGCAGAGTTGAGGATGCCACCACCTCGACGTGCAATCTCTGCGTAAGATAATCCACGAATTTTATCCACGAACTCTCCTTCACGACTGCCAGCATAGACGATGTGGGTGTGGGGGTCGCACCATGTCGGCAGCACACAACCACCTTCGGCATCAATTATTTGAAGTTGCTCTTCGGGTATGTCCAAGTCGTTCATACCTCCGAAAGCTTCAATGCGCCCATTGTCATCTATTAGTAGGTAGGCATGATGGAGAATGCCCATCTCGTTCATCTGTTCTCCCTGTAAGCGAAGTCGTTCACGAGGTTGTATGCAGGCTAAGATGCCGATGTTTTGTATCAGTTTTTTCATAATAGCAGTAGCAAATTCCCCTAAGGCGGAAAAATCATAGGTTTTGCATTTTTCTATTCTCTGTATCTCAGTGATAAAAAATAATTATGGAAGTGGATAAGTGCGAAGGAATTCCACGCTTTGGGCAATGAAAGGATACATCACTACATCGTGGTTGATGAATGGTACTACTTCGCGGTATGCTTTGTGGATAGACTCAATGACTGGCGATGACAATAATGGACGGCGGAAATCAAGGGCCTGTGCCGCTGTGAACAACTCAATGGCTAGCACACGTTCAGTGTTGTCGGTGATGCGTAGCAGTTTTGTGCCAGCATTAGCACCCATGCTGACATGGTCTTCTTGTCCTTGCGAGGTGGGAATACTATCTGCAGACGAAGGCATACAGAGTGTCTTGCTTTGGCTGACGATGGATGCCGCTGTATATTGTACAATCATAAAACCACTGTTCAGACCTGGTTCGGCAACGAGAAAACTGGGGAGTCCGCGCTTACCCGACACCAGTTTGTAACAACGACGCTCGGAGATGTTGCCCAATTCGCTCAAGGCGATGCTCAGGAAATCCATTGGCAGGGCAATCGGCTCACCATGGAAGTTTCCTGCAGAAATAATCAGGTCATCATCGGGGCAGACTGTCGGATTGTCTGTGGCGGCATTAATTTCTATATCCACAACAGATTTTACATACGACAGCGTGTCTTTCACGGCGCCATGTACTTGAGGAATGCAACGAAAGGAGTAGGGGTCTTGCACATTTACCTTCTCCTGTGCAATTAACTGACTGCCACGGAGTAGTTCGTTGATATGGACAGCGGTGGCAATCTGACCTTTATGCGAACGTACCAAATGTACCGCCACATTGAATGGGTCACGTCGGCCATCAAAGGCTTCAAGTGACATCACGGCGATGGCATCGGCCCATTCTGTGAGACGCTTGGCTCGGATGAGCGACCACACGGCGAAGGCACTCATGTTCTGTGTGCCGTTGAGCAATGCCAGACCTTCTTTCGACCCCAATTGGATAGGCTGCCACCCCATACGTTTTAATATCTCGGCGCCAGTCATCCGTTCGCCATTGTATTCCACTTCGCCTAATCCTACAAGGGGAAGGCATAGGTGGGCGAGGGGGACAAGATCGCCAGAGGCTCCCACCGACCCTTGTTGATAGACAATGGGATAGATGTCGTTATTGAAAAAGTCAATCAAGCGTTCCACTGTCTCAATCTTCACGCCTGAATAGCCGTAACTGAGTGATTGGACCTTGAGCAGCAGCATAATTTTAACCACTTCATTGGGAACACGCTCACCGACACCGCAGGCATGCGACATCATCAGGTTGATTTGCAACTCTGCCAATTGGTCGGGGTTGACGCTAATGTCGCAGAGTGATCCAAAACCTGTAGTAACACCGTAAATGGGCTTCTCGGAATGGGCAATTTTCTCGTCAAGATATTTCCTGCAACGGATAATACGTTCACGCGAATCATTTCCGAGTTCCAATTTATAGCCGTTGATAATAATCTCTTCTATTTTGTCTTGTGTCAGATGACCTGCACTGATTTTGTGAAGCATATTTTTTTTGTTTTTTATAATATCTATAGTAACTATAGCATCTATCAAAATCTATTTATCAGTTCTTCGTCTACCAGATTAGGGAGTGTGACTTTCATGCCGGGGGTACGTTCCATCTCGCGGCAGATAGCATCAATCGAACCTTTGTTTCGGGCCCAACTGCGACGGGCGATACCGTTGTTCACATCCCAAAGAAGCATCTCGCGGATATGTCGTTCGGAATCAACGCTGCCGTCAATTACCATACCAAAACCACCGTTGATGACCTCACCCCAACCTACACCGCCGCCATTGTGCAATGAGACCCAGGTGGCACCGCGGAAAGCATCGCCGATGACATTCTGAACAGCCATGTCGGCACAGAACTGCGACCCGTCGTAGATGTTGCTGGTCTCACGGAAGGGGGAATCGGTACCTGATACATCGTGGTGGTCACGGCCGAGCACTACAGGGGCCTTTAGACGCCCGTCGCGGATGGCTTCGTTGAATGCCAGCGCAATGTCGCGACGGCCCTGCGCATCAGCATAAAGTATGCGGGCCTGGGAACCCACTACAAGGTGGTTGCGGCCTGCCTCACGTATCCAGTGAATATTGTCGTCGAGTTGCCCTTTGATATCATCGGTGGCAGTAGCGCGGAGATGTTCCAATGCTTCTGCTGCCAACTGGTCGGTGAGGGCGAGGTCTGCAGGGTCACAGGAGGTGCATACCCAACGGAATGGTCCGAAACCATAGTCAAAAAACAAGGGTCCCATGATGTCTTGCACATAACTGGGATAGCGGAAACGACCATCCTCACGTAGAATATCGGCACCGGCGCGACTTGCCTCCAACATAAAGGCATTACCATAGTCAAAGAAATACATTCCACGGGCTGTGAGACGGTTGATGGCTGCCACCTGGCGGCGTAGTGACGCCTTCACTCTCTCGCGGAAAATACCCGGCTCTTCCGACATCATGCGTTTGGACTCTTCCAGAGTTTGACCAACAGGGTAGTATCCTCCAGCCCATGGATTATGAAGTGAGGTCTGGTCGCTGCCTAAATCTACCTGAATCTCTTCATCAGCAAGACGTTCCCACAGGTCAACGACATTACCGACGTATGCCATCGACACGGTTCGTTTCTCTGCCACTGCTTGGCGGATGGCGGGAATCAGTTCGTTTAAATTGTCATGTAATTCGTCCACCCAACCTTGCTCATAGCGCTTACCAGCGGCTTTGGGGTTGATTTCTGCCACCACACTAACTACGCCAGCAATGTTGCCTGCCTTGGGCTGGGCACCCGACATACCGCCGAGGCCAGATGACACGAACAGCATACCTCGTGGATCGGTCTGACCAGGACGAAAACGTCGGCGGGCTGCATTGAGCACCGTGATGGTCGTACCATGTACAATGCCTTGTGGACCGATATACATATACGAACCAGCCGTCATTTGACCGTATTGGCTCACTCCGAGGGCATTCATCCGTTCCCAGTCGTCTGGTTTTGAGTAGTTGGGAATGACCATACCGTTAGTCACCACCACCCGCGGGGCGTTTGGATGTGAGGGAAAGAGACCGAGGGGATGGCCGGAGTACATCACGAGAGTCTGCTCATCGGTCATTTCACTGAGATATTTCATCACCAGACGATATTGCGCCCAATTCTGGAAGATGGCTCCATTACCACCATAGATAATCAGTTCGTGGGGATGCTGCGCCACACGCGGGTCGAGGTTGTTTTGAATCATCAGCATGATGGCTGCAGCCTGACGTGAGCGATGGGGATAGTCGTCGATAGGATGGGCATACATTTCATAACTGGGACGATAGCGGTACATATAAATGCGACCATATTTTTCCAATTCGTCGGCAAACTCCCCAATCAACTGCTTATGCAGATGTTGGGGGAAGTAACGCAGCGCATTTCGGAGCGCCAACCGTTTCTCGTCAGCTGTGAGGATGTCCTTTCGGCGTGGAGCATGGTTGATATCATTGTCGTAGACGGGCATGGGGGGTAGTGTTTCGGGAATCCCTGCCCTGATCTCTTGCTGAAATTGTTCGTTGGTCATATGTTGAGTTTTTGAGTTTATGAGTTTTTAAGTTTTTGAGTTGCTTTCATGAAATCTGATTAATCTGATTATTCCGATTATTCTAGGTAATCTGATTATTCGTCAATTCTTCAACTTCTCTTCCACAATCTTCAGAATTTCCTGTTCTGCCTCATTGGCTTGGAGAGCAAGGGAATGGGCTTCGGCAATGAGCTCTTCGGCACGGTTGCGGTCTTTGAGTGAACTGGCGTTGATACGCACATTAAGACCAGCTCCAAGTACTGAAGCACGGGCAGCCAAAGCACCTACACCAGCATCGGAAACACTATTGGGATTGCCTGTCTCTGCCATAGCACGACAAATGTCGAAGGCGCGCAATGAGGTTTTCATCGTGCGCAAGGGAACCTCGGCGGCATAGAGAGTTGCTGCCTCAATGGCTGCCTGCCGGGCGGCTTTCTCTTCATCGCTGCCCTTGGGCATCTGGAAGGCCGACATAATCTGGTTGAAGGCATTCGTGTCTTCATCTACTAAATGGAGAAGTTCGCTCATGATACGCTGGCCCTCCTCGGCATATTGACTGAAAGTGTTCCAACGGTCATCCCATCCAGCCTTGTGTGAGGAGAGGTTTGCGACCATCGTTCCTAAGGCTGCCCCTAAAGCTCCCATGTAGGCGGATATTGTACCTCCACCGGGTGCAGGTGACTCCCGTGAGGTTTCCTCTGCCATTTGGGAGACGGTGAGGTCGACCAAGCGTGGCTTTTTATTTGCATCTTCCATCAAGTATTCTATCACTTTTTCACGAGCGTTGAAGGGACGTAAATCCGATAGTCCCATGGAATGGATGGCGATATCCACAATATCTTTCTCGGGAATGCCCGTCGAGCGGTGTTGTTTTTCCAAATAGTATTTGCCGGCTTCGAGAAGGGTCCGCTTGGGCACCAGTCCTACAATCTCGGTACCTGTTACTCGAATACCACGATTGGCTGCACAGCGACAGACCTCGTCGAAGGCTACATGCAAGGGGGTGACATTGATATTGGTAATATTCATTGATACTTGGGCAATGCCGTATTCGTCAATGTACCAGCCAATGGCTTTGGTTCCTTTTAGTGTGCCAGGGATCATAATGACTTTTCCATCGGCATCTCGGAGAGGTTTGCCTGTGATGGGGTTACCTTCGCGCTTGGGACGCCCTTTCTCTCTCACATCGAAGGCAATGGCGTTGGCACGGCGGGTTGATGTCGTGTTCAGATTGAAATTGACAGCGATGAGGAAATCACGAGCGCCAACTACCGTACAACCCGTACGGGCAATGTCGTCATCGAAGGGACGACAGCCATAATCAGGCTGACGACCAGGCGTGGAGAGCTTTTCGGGTAAGGCCTCATATTCACCACTACGGCAGACGGCTAGGTTGCGATGCTCTTCCTTGAGAGCTGAAGCTTCGTAGCAATAACAAGGGATGCGTAGCTCATTGGCGATGCGACGGGCGAGGTCGCGGGCAAGTTCAGCACATTCTTCCAATGTGATGCCGCTCACAGGGATGAGGGGGAGGACATCGGTGGCTCCCATACGGGGATGAGCACCATGGTGCTGACTCATGTCAATCAATTGTCCTGCTTTTCGAACGGCTTTAAAGGCGGCTTCTACCACTCCCTCAGGCGTACCTACAAAGGTGACAACAGTGCGATTGGTCGCCTCGCCGGGGTCAACATTTAATAGTTTTACATCTTTGGTATTCTCAACTTCCGCAACAATCTGACGGATGATTTCAGGATTGCGTCCCTCGCTGAAATTGGGCACGCATTCCACTATACGCTTTTCTATAGTCATATTTTTAAGGTTTGATTCTTGATAGTTACAATGGTACCGCAAAATTATTAATTTTAACTAAATACTACAAATATTCCTTTGCTTTTTTAACCTCTTTCCCATATTATCATATGTTTTTCATACCTTTGCAAGTCTAAATTAGAAATTAATGAAAAAATATATTATCACATTGTTGACTTTCATCCTGACCATTTCATCTTGGGCACAGGTAGAGTCATACGACTTAGGTGAGGCAACCAATGTCGCTTCAAGTAGTAATAACTTTGGAACATCGAACGAATGGCTTCTTGGTGTGAGAAATCGACTGGATGTAATGATGGATGACAATCTTCTCAAAACGAGTCAGTTGGGGATGCTTGTCTATGACCTTACCACAGAGGAGGTGGTGTTTCAAAAAAACGAGCGGCAACGTATGAGACCGGCATCGGTGATGAAACTCGTCACATCCATCACGGCTTTAGATATGCTTGGAGGAAATTATGACTACCGTACTAGTATATGCTACTCCGGAACCTTGGCGGGTGACACTCTTAGAGGATATCTCTATTGTGTGGGAGGATTTGATCCGATGATGACACGTCAGGATGTGGCTGCCATGGCCGATACAATTCGTCGCTTCGGAATCTCACGTATTGAGGGAATGATTGTGGCAGACTTGTCGATGAAGGATACGCTTTCGTATGGCAATGGTTGGTGTTGGGATGATGATAACGATCGTCTCATACCGCTGCTTGTGGATAAGAAAGACCGTTTTTTATATGCCATGTCAGAGGAGTTGAGGTCACATGGTGTGGAACTTGATATTACTTTCGCGCGTGGAAAAGTGCCACAGGGATGTACGGAAATCTATATGCTCCGTCGTAATATCAACCAGATATTACAGCGTATGATGAAAGAGAGTGACAACCTTTATGCTGAGTCGATGTTTTATCAAATAGCAGCCAATTCAAGTACGAACCCAGGAAGGGCAAGCGATGCTTCTGGGGCAATGAAACGGTTGGTCTATAAACTTGGATTAGACCCTACCATGTACACATTTGCTGATGGTAGTGGACTGTCATTGTACAATTATGTCTCAGCAGAACTGATAGTCAAACTCTTGCGCTATGCTTATCAATATCCCGAAATCTATTCTTGTTTGTATCCAACGTTGCCAATAGCGGGCGTGGATGGTACACTTGAAAATCGTATGAAAAAAGGAAAGGCCACAGGAAACGTCCATGCCAAGACGGGTACGGTGAGTGGTGTTTCCACCTTGGCAGGATATTGTCGGGCCTCCAATGGACATTTACTTTGCTTCGCTATTCTCAACCAAGGAGTGGTGAAGACCTCAGATGGCCGTGAATTCCAAAATAAAGTCTGCGAAGCACTCTGTAAATAGTCGGGAAAAGGTGTATGAATAATAATGTCCTCGCTTGCATAAAGATTGCAGGCGAGGACATTGTTGTTTTCATAGCATTAAATGACTATTTTGTTGGGTCATCCTCTGTATAGGATGCTCCCTCTGAATTATTCCCTTGTTGAGGGGGCTGCTGTTGCGGCCTTTGCCATTGTTGCTGTCCAGGCTGCCCTTGCTGTGGTTGTTGCGGCCTAGGCTGTTGTGGCTGCTGTGGCCTCTGCCATTGTTGTTGGCCGGGCTGACCCTGTTGTGGCTGTTGCGGCCTGGGTTGTTGTGGTTGCTGAGGTCTCTGCCACTGTTGCTGTCCGGGCTGCCCTTGCTGTGGTTGTTGTGGCCTGGGCTGTTGCGGTTGTTGGGGTCTCTGCCATTGTTGCTGTCCGGGCTGACCCTGCTGTGGTTGTTGCGGCCTGGGTTGCTGCGGCTGCTGTGGCCTCTGCCATTGTTGCTGTCCGGGCTGACCCTGCTGTGGTTGTTG
>JAFZAE010000023.1 GCA_017548385.1 Prevotella sp. | reverse complement strand
TGATTTCCTCATAGCGAAGGCGGAAAGCGGTGGCGGGACTATGATAGGCCGGTGCGGTAACCACCACCCAACCGTCGGTAAACCCTGCGTTCATGGGGAAGACGTCGGAAGGGGAGTCCACGTCCATCTTGGTGTCACCTCTGTATTGCCATATGAGGTTTTTGATGTCTTCTTCTGAACAGTTGAAGATTTCTTCCATTGTCAGGCGATGACCGTCGCGCTTGCTGAAGGTGGCGCAGTCCTCCGTGACCCATTTCTCACTGCCCTTGTCGGTGATGGTGGCGGAAAAGGTGACACATCGCGAATCTTCGTATTCGCGCTCAATTTCTATCTCTCGGTCAGTTTTCGAGGCATGGCGCAGAAAATCGTTGCAACTGACCTCCAATTGTCGGCGGATGTCGGCTCCATAATTGCCATCAGTGTCAAGCATATACCCCAACCATTGTCTCACGCTATTAAGCACAGCCTGAGGCCCCTCGGTGGGAAATTCCACCGATGCGGAATAGGAAGACCCTTGCGAAGAAGACTTGTGTGTAATGGTACGTGTGGACAAGAAATCCTGTGCCGCCATGCTCGAAGCATACGACAGAATAATCAATAAAATGTATATTTTCCTTATCCTCTTGTCCATTCTATTCTAACAACTAAAAACTAACAACTAAAAACTACTTCTTTAATCTCACATATTTCCACCATGCAAATAGAGGGCGGTGTTTCAGGTAATTCAAATCGTGCTCATGTAGGTAAGCCTCCCGTTCGAAGGATATGCGGAAATAGGCATGTCCGGGTGTGAAAATCTTGATGAACCATTCGATGAGATACCAAAGATAGAAGAAAATGATGAGCATTTCCAGCATTTGAGCGGTGTGGATACGCTCGTGGTTAATCAATTGGGGCGATATGTGCACATTCGGCTTGCAGAAAAGCAAACCGAAAAGATTGATGGCCGAATAGCCACGAAAAGGCACAAATCTATTTCGTATTATTTTCATCGATTCTTTTTGGGTAGAGTCTACAGGCATGGCATTTGTCCCTTTAACTACCCTTTAACTGCTCTTTAACTACTCTTTAACTACCCTTCAATTAACTTGTCAACTCGTCAACTCGTCAACTTGTCAACTTGGCGGACGCGATACATCGCGTCCCTACAGGCATGGCATTTGTCCCTTTAACTACCCTTTAACTACCCTTTAACTACTCTTTAACTACCCTTCAATTAACTCGTCAACTTGTCAACTCGTCAACTTTTTATCAACATCCCACTCATACCAGTCATAACATACCCCGCGTCCGCCAAAACCTTCTTTCTGAAAGATCAGGGGGCGATTGAGGTCGCTGCCATCGCCGTCACTGGACTTGCCGAAGTCGAAATAGCGGCAACCTAAATCCAGATGGAGTATATGGTCGAACAGCAGGTCAAGGGCGCCATGTTGCTTGCCTTCATGCGATGCTGATATATATTGCGTGTGAGCCACTTGGGGCATAAGGTATATCACTGTGCCTCCTACCACTTGGTCTCCGTCGTCAACAGTAAACAGACTGATGTGTTGTGGGAAACGCTCCATGAGTAGTCGCATCTCCTCGACGGTGTGAACGGGTTGGGCATCGTATTTCGTTGAGAGATTGTCGGATAAAACATGCCAGAATCCTTCCAACCCTTCTGGTCCCTTCTCTCTCACTTGCAATCCTGCGACTGATGCCTTGCGAAGTCCGGAACGGCGTGACTCTGTGAAGGATAGCCGCTCGTGGAGGTCAATGGTAGAAGAAATGTGTCGCACCATAAGTCTGCCGCCACATATTTGGGTGATGGCATATAGGTCTTCTTCGGCGGGCAGACGATGGTAGGGCCATGGCACTGCCTTGTAGACAACTTGCTTGAATCCCTGTCCTGCCAGATATTGGTTGATGGCCTCAAAGGTGTCGCAGACAAAAGCGGTGGTGGCATGTTCGTCAGTAATCAGTCCACCATAGGTAAGACCCTGGTGGCTATAAAGCGTACCGTCATGCTCGTTGGCGGGCAATAGTCCACACAACCGTCCTTTGTGCCATACCATGAGCGAATGGTCGGCAAAACGGTCTGCGTGATAGTCCATATAGGAACGATGGAAGAGAAAAGTTCCGTTTTTTGAACGTTCTACGAACTCATTCCACTCCGCAGACTGACTGGCTGTATATCTTTTAATCTCTGGCATATCTTAGTGGTGTGGGGTGAGAGGTGAGAGGGGTAAATAATTAGAAATTAGGAATTAGGAATTATTGGGGTGAGAGATTCATTAGTGGTAAGAGGTGAGAGATTACTACTCCAATTCAACCCTCAAATCTCAATCCTCAAATCTAAAAATCATTTGTCCCTTTAACTACCCTTTAACTACTCTTTAACTACCCTTTAACTACCCTTTAACTACTCTTTAACTACTCTTTAACTACTCTTTAACTACTCTTTAACTACCCTTTAACTACCCTTTAACTACTCTTTAACTACCCTTCAATTAACTCGTCAACTCGTCAACTTGTCAACTCTTCATTCGCAAATACTCTTCGTAATCTCTGATATAGTCTTCCTCGTCGAAGAGATGGGAGGCCAGGACGAGGCAGACGGCTCCAGAGGAGAAATCGTCGAGTGTGCGCCAAACGCCAGTTCCCACATACAACCCTTGGTAGGGATGGTTCAGGTGATAGGTCTGGCGATGGTCGCCAAAGTCTAAGGTCACGTCGAAGGAACCGCTGACAGCGATGATGACTTCCTCGCAAACACGGTGCGCATGACCACCACGTGACTCGCCTGATGGGACATCATACGTCCAATAGACGCGTTCGATGTTGAATGGTATATGCTCCATCTGCTCCGCCACGGTGAGATTGCCACGGGGGTCAATGATTTTTGGGAAATTGATGATATAATGTTTCTTCTTTTCCATTGTTTATTATGTTTGGGAGTTTAGGAGTTTGGGAGTTTAGACAATACCTTCGCAGTTACAAATAACTTGTTTACTCGTCAACTTGTCTACTCGTCAACTTATCATCTTAACTCAATTCCACCACCTCGCAGTCGGTGAAGCGGCTGCCGTCGATGGTGAGACGTACCAGTGTGCGGACACTTTGCCATCCTTGGATGCCAGCGGCTCCTGGATTGATGTGAAGGAGACCCAGGGTGGGGTCGTGTTGCACCTTTAATATATGAGAATGCCCGCTGATAAACAATCCGGGTGGACGTTCCATCAACTGTCGGCGGATGCTGGGGTCGTAGTGGCCGGGATAGCCGCCAATATGTTTCATCAGCACATCCACCTCTTCACAACGCCAGCGAAGAACCTCAGGGAACATCCTCCGTAAATCGCCGCCGTCGCAGTTGCCACAAACGGCACGGAGCGGACGGATAGCGGCCAGACGTCCTGCCAATTCCGTGGAACAGATGTCGCCGGCGTGCCAGATCTCGTCGCAACACTCCAAATAGGTGACATAGCGGTCATCCCAATGGGAGTGCGTGTCGCTGAGGATACCGATTTTTTTCATATCTCTAACCTCTCACCGCTAACCTCTGAGTTACAAACTGTGCGATAAAACGCTCTGTTCCTTCAATACCCAACAGCGAGGAGTTGATGCAGAGGTCATAGTTGGCACTGTCGCCCCATTTCCTGCCCGTATAGTAATTGTAGAACGAGGCACGGCTGCCTTCTTTCTGATTGATGATATGCAGGGCTTTCTCATGGTCGCACTGATGGCGCTCGGCCACCCGTGCGGCACGCTCCTCCAAGTCGGCAGTGATGAAGATGTTAATCACATGATCGAAGTCGCGCAAAATATAGTCGGCACAACGGCCCACGAAGACGCAGGAACCGGAGGATGCTGCATGGCGGATAGCCTCGGCCTGAAACTGAAACAGACTTTCCTGTGACAGGCGGTTGGTATAGAAATTGCCGTCGTTCACATGCTGGGCGTGTGGTTGGAAAAGGGCTTTGAAAAATCGCTTGTGCTCATCGTTCTGCTCAAACAACTTCTCGCTGAAACCACTCTCCTTGGCGGCAAGATTGAGTATCTCGCGGTCGTAGAACTGACATCCGAGTTCCTTGGCCAGCATTTGGCCGATGGTACGGCCACCGCTGCCCAACTGTCTGCCTACATTGATAATAATATGATTCTCACTCATTACGTATTACTATTTGTTGAGCTTTGAAATGTTTCATGTATTTTCTCATAATCAGGAACGACACAAATGCCGCTAAGACGTCTGAGGATGGCAGAGATGCCCACACACCGTCGAGTCCGAAAAAGAGAGGGAGTAGCAGCAGCATCGGTAACAGGAAAATCAGTTGGCGGGAGAGCGACAGGAAGATGCTCACCTTTGCTTTGCCGATGCTCTGGAAGAAATTGGTCACCACTATCTGATATCCCACGATAGGTAAGGCAATATTTGCCAAACGCAGTCCATGCTCAGACATATCTATCAGCGTGGAATCCTTTGTGAATAACCGGGCACAATAGTAGGGTAGGGTTTCACTGACGACAAATCCCAATGTGGAAATGATAGTGGCAGTGATAATGGCATATTTCAGCACCTGCATCAGACGGTCGTAGTGCTGGGCACCATAATTGTAGCCTGCAATGGGCTGCATGCCTTGGTTCAAACCAAAGATAATCATGAGAAACAGGAATGAGATACGGTGGACGATACCGTATGCTCCAACAGCCAAATCGCCACCATGATGCACAAGGCTCTTATTGAAGAGGACCACAATCAGACAGGAACAGACATGCATCAGGAACGGGGAAAGGCCAATGCTGATGATGTTGCCAACATGTGAGGCACGCAACTTGTAGATACCCCGTTCGAAGTGGATAATGTCTTTCTTGTTGCTGAACTGCCAGCATTGCCAGATGAGGGCGGTCACCTGCGACAGGATGGTGGCAATGGCAGCACCACGGATACCCATGTCTAAGACATAAATGAAGATGGGGTCGAGAATGGTATTCAACACCACGGTGAATATCGTGGCATACATTGCCTGGTGGGGCTTGCTCGCAGCGCGAAGCACGGCATTCATGCCAAAATACATATGGGTGAAAACATTTCCCAAGAGTATCACTTGCATGTATTCACGGGCATAGGGCAGTGTTTGGTCACTGGCACCGAAGAAATGCAGGATGGGGTCGAGGAAAATCAGCGACAGGGTGGCGAAAACAAGGCCGATAATGATGTTCAGGCTGATGCTGTTGCCGAAAATCTCCTCTGCAGTGCGGTAGTCGCGCTGACCTAAGCGCACGCTGATATGGGTGGCTGTACCTACGCCGATGGCGGCACCAAAGGCGGCGGATAGATTCATGAAGGGGAAGGTGATGGCAAGGCCGGAAATGGCTAATGCACCCACACCCTGTCCAATGAAGATGCTGTCCACCATAT
Source organism: Prevotella sp. (assembly GCA_017548385.1). Classification (GTDB taxonomy): domain Bacteria; phylum Bacteroidota; class Bacteroidia; order Bacteroidales; family Bacteroidaceae; genus Prevotella. The sequence continues at coordinate 19,197 of JAFZAE010000023.1, read as the reverse complement.
TATAGAGCGACGAGGCCGTCATGGCTACAATCGCAGGAAGGGCATATTGAACCAATAGCTTGCCTACTGGTTTTGTGCCAAGTTCCAATGTCGCTTTCTTGTTATCCATTTTTCTCTTTTAAAATGCAAAATTACGTTTTTTTTGCCTAAAACCACATATCTCTTAATGAAAGTTTTTGAATTGTTCATGAAAAAAACTAAATTTGCATTTTGAATTGATAAAACAAAACGACTGTAATATGAAAAAAAACTTGATGATGATGCTCATGGCCTTTTGGTCATGCATGCCCTTGATGGCTGCTGAAAATTCACCACAGCCAGAGATGAACGCTGAGTTCCCCGGAGGAAAATGTACATTGTACCGCCTGACACTCACCGACAAGAAGGGAACACCCTATTCTATCTCAAAACCCGAGGCTTACCTGTCGAAAAAAGCCATAGACAGACGAAAGAAGCAGGGACTGGCTATCGACTCTACCGACCTGCCCATTAATCCAGCCTACTTGAAAGGTATTGAGAGCATGGGCGTACAAATCAAGAGTAAGAGTAAATGGAACAATACCGTGGTGGTGAGGGTCACCGATGAGGCCGTCGTGGAGAAACTCGTGGCATTGCCTTACGTGAAAAGTGCGCTGAAGGTGTGGGCATCACCCGAGTCGGTGGAAGAACAGACACGTTCGATATTCAATCAGGAATTGGAACCTAAAGCCGGTGCGCCGGAGGATGACTTTGGTGCCGCATATCTTAATATCGATATGATAAATGGCCGTAAACTGCATGAAATGGGTTTCAGGGGAAATGGCATCACCATTGCTGTCTTCGACGGTGGTTTTATGAATGTCGACCAACTGCCTATGATGAAAGACATTAAAATACTCGGTTCGAAGGATTTCAATGCCTTCCCCGTGGAAACAATCTTCGCCGAGGAGGACCATGGAACAAAGGTGCTCTCCACGATTGCCATGAACCAAAAGGGCGTGTTTGTGGGAACGGCACCAGAGGCTTCTTTCTGGCTGATGAGGACCGAGGATAATGCCACGGAAACCCTGGTAGAGGAAGACTATTGGGCTGCAGCCGCTGAGTTTGCCGATTCCATCGGTGTGGATATCATTACCAGTTCACTTGGCTATCAGGACTTCGACGACCATGATATGGACCATACCTATACTGAACTCGATGGTTCACACGCGCTGATCTCATGCACGGCCTCCCTGCTCTCGTCGAAAGGTATCATTCATGTCAACAGTGCGGGAAACGAAGGCAATGACCTTTGGAAGAAGATTGGCTTCCCCGCTGATGCCCATGATATCCTGGCCGTGGGTGCCTTGAAACCCAACAAGAAAAACGCGAACTTCAGTTCTGTGGGTCCTTCTCAGGATGGTAGGGTGAAACCCGACATCATGTCGTTGGGAAGTCCGGCGGCTGTCGTGTCTGGACGTGGAAAGATAAACAATGACATGGGTACATCGTTTGCTGCGCCCATCGTCGCTGGTATGGTGGCAAGCCTGTGGCAGTCAGCTCCCAATAAGACGGCTCATGAGGTAATGGACGCCATCCGTCGCAGTGGCGACACAGCCGACAATCCCAACAACGTCTTTGGATACGGCATCCCCGATTTCGAGAAAGCATATCAGCTGCTGCATTGATATGACAAGTTGACAAGCTGACAAGTTGACGAGTTGACAAGTAAACGAGTAGACAAGTTATTTGCTTTAACTTCTAACTTCTAACTCCCAAACTCCTCACTAGATTACACCCTCACCTCTAAGTATCACCACTGAATGACAAAACGTTATTCTCTTCAGCAACTCAATGCTCTTGTGCGCAAGAACATTGAGCGTACGATGCCCGATGAATATTGGGTGGAGGCTGAAGTGGCCGAACTCCATGAGTCGGGGGGGCATTGTTATATCGACTTGATACAGAAAGACGCTGATACCAACACTCCTGTGGCAAGGGCCTCGGCACGTTGCTGGAAGAGTAGCTGGATTATCATCAAGGCCAATTTTGTGAAAGGCACAGGGCAACAACTCGCCAAAGGGATGAAAGCCTTGCTGAGGGTGTATGCTCAGTTTCATGAGAATTACGGCTTCTCGTGGATTGTCACAGATATCGACCCTACCTACACGGTGGGTGATATGGCGATGAAAAGGGCTGAAATCATCCGGCAACTGAAGGCTGAGGGGGTGTTTGAGGCCAACCGTGAATTATCCCTGCCGCTCTTCGCACAGCGTATTGCCGTGATTTCAAGTGCCACGGCGGCGGGATATGGTGACTTCTGCAACCAATTGGCCGACAATCCCTACGGCTATAAGTTCCAGACCCAGCTCTTTGCTTCCATCATGCAGGGTGAGGGTGTGGAACAGGGTGTCATTGAGGCTCTCAATAAAATATTCGTCCAGATAGATGATTTCGATTGCGTGGTAATAGCGCGTGGAGGAGGTGCCACCAGCGACCTCTCGGGATTCGACACTTTACAACTCGCACGGAATGTGGCCAATTTCCCTTTGCCAATCATCACGGGTATCGGTCACGACCGTGACGAGAGTGTGTTGGACATGATTTCATTCAAGCGGGTGAAAACTCCCACGGCGGCGGCAGACTTCCTCATCGACCATCTTCATCAAGTGGATATTGTCTTGGACGACTTCGCCCAGAGAATCACCCGATATGCAACGGAGAAAATGAATGCTGAAAAATTGCGAATGAACCATCTTGCGGTGAGGATACCATCCCTCTTCGCAGTGGTAAAAACCAAGCAAACAGCACGACTTGATGCCATGATGCAGAAATTGGAACATAGAGCCAGGAAAAAAGTTGATGAGGGGAAAGTGGACACCGAACGACTCCAACAAAGATTGTTGTCTGCTGTCAACCAGAAAATCATCCGAGAAAATCACCGTATCGAAATTCTTCAGCAGAAAACACAATCGCTTGACCCACAATTACTTCTACAGCGTGGCTATAGCATCACTTTACATAATGGACACTCCGTCAGAGACCCCAAAACCCTCCCTCCCGGCACTGAAATCACCACTCGCCTGCAAAAAGGCACCCTCAAGTCGGTGGTGAGTTAGGAGTTAGAAATTCGGAATTAGGAATTAGGAGACAGTCGTTATACCATAATAACGATATACCGTAATAACGAAAATCATCAATTTTTTCAATTATCAACCATGTCCTACGAAGAAGCAATCAAACAGTTAGAATCCATCGTCAGAAAGATGGAGAATGATGAATTAGATATCGATAGCCTCACAGACCAACTGAAAGAGGCACAGCGGCTTATTAAACTATGCAAGGATCGCCTCACCAAAACTGATGAGGAAATAAAGCAGATCCTTGAAAATGAACCAGTTAGTTGACCTGCAGGGACGCGATGTATCGCGTCCGCCAAGTAAACAAGTTGACAAGTAAACAAGTTAATTGAAGGGTAGTTAAAGGGTAGTTAAAGAGTAGTTAAAGGGACAAATGCTTTGCCTGTAGGGACGCGATGTATCGCCTCCGCCAACAAGTTATTTGTAACTGCAAAGGTATTGTCCAAACTCCTAAACTCCTAAACTCCTAAACTCCCAAACTCCTAATTCCTAATTCCTAATTTCTAATTTCAAATTCCTAATTTCTAATTTCTAATTTCTAATTCCTAATTCCTAATTAAATTCACCCCTAAACCTTTTACTAATGAAACATCGAATCCTTTCTTTTGTCGTTCTACTGCTGTCATTCACCACAATGTCGGCAGAGGATCATCCCACACGTTTTGTTAACACATGGATTGGCACCGGTGGCCACGGACACGTGTTCTTGGGGGCTAATGTACCTTTCGGTTTTGTACAGGTGGGTCCCACGGAACATACCCGGGGATGGGACTGGTGCTCGGGTTATCACTATAGCGACTCCATTCTCATAGGTTTTGGACATCTGCATCTTAGCGGTACGGGAGTCGGCGACCTTGGGGATATTGCCTTTCTGCCTGTCAGTAACCCAGAACAGCGAGAAATCCGTTTCTCACACCGGGATGAGACGGCAAGACCTGGTTATTATGCCATCCAACTGCGTCAGCCGCATGTCTTCGCGGAGTTCACTGCCACACCACGGGTGGCATTCCACCGCTACACCTTTCTCAACAACGGACAGCCACGACTCCTGAACATCGACCTTCTTCAAGGCGTAGGGTGGGACAGGCTACAGGATTCACATATTGAGCAGGAGAGTGCCACTGTGGTATCAGGATATCGTGTCTCTCGTGGATGGGCATCCAAGCAACGAGTGTATTTCGTGGCAGAATTCTCACAACCAGTCTCTGTGGTAAGGCAGCAGGGGGACACAATTCTTACCGTACGGGTGGAGGATAACCCGCGCCCACTGCTTGTGAAGTGCGCTTTGTCGGCCGTCAGCGTGGAAAACGCCAAACTGAACCTTAAAGCCGAACTACCCGGATGGAATTTCGGCGAGACAGTGGAGAATGCTGAAAAAGCATGGGATGAACAACTGTCGAAAGTTGCCATAGAAACAGAAGATGCCGATGCACGCACTATTTTCTACACGGCACTATACCATACCATGACTGCGCCCTCGGTGTTTTGTGATGTCAACGGACAATATCGTGGCTCTGACGATGGTGTCTATAGTGGCAACTTCACCAACTACACCACTTTCTCCTTATGGGACACCTATCGTGCGGCACATCCGCTGATGACCATCCTCCATACCGACAGAATTGCTGATATGGCGGAAACAATGGTGAATATCTATCGACAACAAGGACGTCTGCCCGTTTGGCATCTCATGGGATGTGAGACCGACTGTATGGTGGGAAACCCTGGTGTCATCGCATTGGGAGACATGGTGGTGAAAGGACTGACAAAAGACCCGGAAACCGCTTTCCAAGCCATGAAAGCCTCGTCGATGACCGACTTGAGAAGCATCAACCTGCTCAAGCAATATGGCTACTTGCCTTATGACAAGGAACCGTCGAATGAGACGGTGGCAAAGGCTCTGGAGTATTGTATCTCTGACGACGCCGTGGCACAGGTGGCGAAATTGCTTGGCCATGACGACGACTATGCCTATTTCCACCAGAGAAGCCTGTCATATACGAAATATTTTGATTCCAAGACCCAGTTTATGAGGCCGATTGACGCAAAGGGAACGTTCCGTACTCCCTTTGACCCCTTTGGCGGCGAGAGTCTGAAAGACTACACCGAGGGCAACGCATGGCAATATACATGGTTAGTGCCGCATGATGTCAAGGGATTGGTCAACCTCTTTGGTGGCGAGAAACGGTTTGTTGAGAAATTGGACTCCCTCTTTATCGTTGAGGGAAATTTAGGTGAGGAGGCACCACCAGACATCACAGGACTCATCGGACAGTATGCCCATGGCAATGAACCCAGTCATCACATCATTTATTTATATAACTATGTAGGACATCCCGAAAAGTCGGCACCATTGCTCCGAAAAGTCATGAGCGAGATGTATCATAATGACTTCGACGGACTGTCGGGAAATGAAGACGTTGGACAGATGTCGGCATGGTATGTGCTCTCGGCCATGGGACTGTATCAGGTGGAACCCGTCGGGGGAAAATTCATCATCGGCACGCCGCTCTTCGACGAAGTAACCATTAACTTGGGCAACGGGCGTACTTTCACTATCAATGCTCACAACAATAGTGCCTCCAATATCTATGTGAAATCCTGCAAACTCAATGGCCAGCCCCTTACGCGGCCATACATGACCTATAAGGAAATTATGGATGGAGGGATGCTGGAGCTGGAAATGGCATCAGAAGATTGATTTTTGAGTCACTGGAGGGACATTCCCAGTGTATGTCTGTATCGCGTTAAACCCATTTTTTATGTTTTCGCACATATATGGGGTATGTTCCTTACGTCCTCAAATCTTCATTATGTTAAATTGTGGCATAATTTAGGTTTTTTTTCATCTTTTTCTTAATTTTCTTTGCACATTGCAAAAATATGTTTACCTTTGCGTTTAGGTTGATAGAAAAATCGCCTTGAAAACTTGATTTTAGAGCGCCCTAAAAGGGCATTTGCGTATTGCTTTTGTGCTGACTAAAACTTATATAACATATTTATTAATTAGTGAGAGAGTTTTATGATTAAAAAATTAATTATGTTTTTCGCGTGCCTGTTCTTGTCTACGGGACTGGCACTCGCTCAGATGACTGTCAACGGAATCGTTATTTCCGAAGACGACAATGAGCCAGTCGTGGGAGCTACGATCCAAGTCGTGGGTACCCAGACAGGAACGGTAACAGATGTAGACGGCAGGTTCAGCCTGACCATGCCGAGTGGAAGAAATGTCCTCCGCATCTCGTATGTGGGAATGGAACCACTCGAAGTGAGTGCAAGGCCAAACATGCGCATTGTGCTCACAAGTGACCAGAAAAGCCTCGACGAAGTGATTGTCGTGGCCTTTGGTACACAGAAGCGTTCATCCTTCACGGGTTCCGCTGCTGTGGTAGGTTCAGAGGAATTGAGTCAGAAAATCACCACCAACGTGGCTGATGCTCTTGTAGGCTCTGTTCCTGGTCTTCAAATCCGTGGTTCAAGTGGTCAGCCAGGTGCTGCCCAGGGTGGTATTCACATCCGTGGTATCGCATCTATGTATGCCGACACCGAGCCGCTTGTTATCGTAGATGGTGCTCCCTATAGCGCTAGTCTGTCGAACATTCCGCAAGAGGATATTGAGAGTATCACCGTCTTGAAAGATGCTGCCTCTGCAGCCCTTTATGGCGCCCGTGGTGCCGCTGGTGTGATTCTGATTACCACTAAGAAAGGAAAGAGTGCGGATGCTATTGTCAACGTCGATATGAAGTGGGGTTCCAACAGCCGTGCAATCCAGGATTATGAGACCATCACCAATCCAGCACAGTTTATGGAGGTTTATTACAAGCAATTCTACAACTATGCTGTTGCCAATGGTCTCAGCAATGCTGCTGCCAACAAGTGGGTGAACGACCGCATCATTACTGGTCAGTCGTGGGGCTTGCAGTACAACCCCTATACCATCCCAGAGGGACAGTATCTCATCGGTCTTGATGGTAAGCTCAACCCCAATGCTACACTCGGAAGAGCCTATACTTATGGAGGCGAGACTTACTATATTCTGCCTGACGACTGGCAGGATGCAGCCTATCACAATGGCTTCCGTCAGGAATATACAGCCAACGTGAGTGGTGGTTCTACCAAGAGCAGTTTCTATGCTTCTGTAGGTTACTTGAATGAGGATGGTATCATCGACAACTCCAACTATGAGCGCTTCACAGGTCGTCTGAAGGCCGACTATCAAGCACGTGAGTGGATGCGCATAGGTGCCAACGTTGGCTTCGTACACAGCACTATGGAAGAGAACCCCAACTTCTCTGTAAGCTCACTGGGCTCCAACAACATGGCTTACTACACTTCAATGATTGCTCCCATCTATCCGCTCTACGTTCGTTCTGTAGATGCCAATGGCAATCCATATATCCGTACTGACAAATGGGGACACAAGCAGTATGACTATGGTGTGCCATCTACCAACTTCCCAGGCAATGGTACTCGTCTGTTCCTTGCCACAGGTAACCCTATCGGCGCTAACCAGTACAACACATCGGAGACTATTGTCAATCAGTTCACAGGTGCAATCACATTGGATATCGACATCACCAAATGGTTGAAATTCAACTCCAACAACAATATCAATATTGGTCAGAGCAACGGTAGTGTCTATGGCAACCCATTCTATGGACCATCTGCATCCGAGAATGGTAATATAGACAAATCAACTTCTACAACCATGCGCCAGAACTACGTGCAGACACTTAATTTCCACAAAATGTTTGGTTTGCACGATGCTCAGTTGATGGTGGGACATGAGTGGTATAAGACTTCAACCAAGTATCTTGAGGCTTTGGCCAATAAGGGCTTCTCACCTGAAATCCCAGAAATTAATGCATTCTCCAACCGATACGACTCATACAGCTACACAACAGCTTACAATGTGGAAGGATGGTTTGGCAATGCTCTCTACAACTACGACCAGAAGTATTTCGGTTCTGTTTCTTATCGTCGTGACGCTTCCAGCCGTTTCCATCCCGACCATCGCTGGGGTGACTTCTGGAGTGTGGGTGCTGCATGGATGATTTCAAAAGAGAAATTTATGGAGAGTACTAACTCATGGCTCGACCAATTGAAACTCAAGGTTTCTATCGGTCAGCAGGGTAACGACGGTATTGGCAACTGGGCCTATACAGACCTCTATTCACTTTCAAAGGGCGAAAATGGTATGCTTCCTTCATTCAGCCGTCTTGGTAACGAGGATATCACATGGGAGACAACTACCAACTTTAATGTGGGTCTTGAGTGGAGTATGTGGAAAGGACGCTTCACCGGTAACCTCGATGTTTATAACAAGAAAGTGACCGACCAGCTCTTCTGGCTTTCCATCCCTGAGAGTTTCGGTACACGTGGTTACTATGGCAACTTAGGCGACATCCGCAACACTGGTGTTGAGCTTGTATTGAGCGGCGACGTGGTTCGTACGAAGAATATCGTGTGGAACATCACTGCTAATTTTGCGCACAACACGACAAAGATTCTCAAATTGCCTTATAGCAAGACCAAGATTAACGGTGGTTTCCGTGAGAGCCACTCAGGCAGTAACTCAGCATTGTGGTATGAGGAAGGTCAGCCCCTTTACAACATCATGCTCCCCGAGTTTGCAGGGCTTGATGAACAGGGACGTGCCCTCTACTGGCAAGACACCGACTTGATTTACCTGGACGACAGTGGTAAAGAAGTGATGAATACCTCTAAACCAGGTAAGAATCACTCAGTTACCACTACCGATTGGAACATGGCATCATACTATGCTCAGGGTTCTACACTTCCTGACTTAACTGGTGGCTTCTCTACCACAGTGAAGTTGTTCGACTTCGATATTAGTGCCACCTTCGACTACCAGATTGGCGGTAATCTTTATGACAACCGCTACCAGAGTTTGATGACCAACGTCGCCACCTCAGGTAATGGTCAGACCTATCATAAAGATGTGATGAAATCATGGAGTGTAGACAATACCAATAGTAATATACCACGTTGGCAGTACAACGACCTCTATACGGCATCACGCTCAACTAGATTCCTTACCAATGCTTCGTATCTCAACTTCCAGAGTTTCACAGTGGGATATACATTGCCTAAGTCAATCACCAACACACTTAAGCTTAATAAGATTCGCATTTACTGCCAAGGTGAAAACATCTACTTCTGGAGCAAGCGCAAAGGTCTTGATCCACGCTACTCATTCGCCGGCACCAACTCAGGCGGTGTGAATGCTTATTCACCCGCAAGAACCATCATGGGCGGTATTCAGGTGTCGTTATAACATATACTAACATAATAGGAAATAAACAATATGAAAAAGATATTTTCCATCATGATGGTTGCAGCCTTGACTTCGGTGACGTTCACAGGCTGTATTGAGGAGGTTGACCCACAGACCAGCACGGTAACTGTTGACCAGGCCAGTAATGCACCTGGAGCTTTCGACAATTTCGTGGCTAACCTCACGGGAAATCTCACTGGACAGTTTATATACGCAGGCAGTAGCCATTACGTATTTGACTTTGGATATCCCGCATTCTTCCTTGTTCGTGACGTGCAGGGACAAGATATCGTGCCTGTAGGTACCAACAACTGGTTTGACACATGGTATCAGGACTTTGCATACTTGGCTCCCAACTATGCACGTACACAGTTCCCTTGGACACTCTACTATGGTTGGATTAAGGATTGTAACAATGTGCTCCTTATGGCTGAGGCCACCGACTATTCTGATCCAATAGAGGGACGTGAGGCTGGTGCTGGCATCGCATATACACTGCGTGCTATGTTCTATCTTGACATCGTGAGAATGTATGCCGCAAAACCATACATCGTTGATAAAAATGCGCTTACAGTCCCTAAAGTGACCGAAACTACCACATTCGAGGATTGCCAGAACAACCCACGTATGAATTGGGAAGAGGCTTTCGAATTCATCCTTAAAGACCTTGACCGCGCAGAGCAATTGCTCGCCAACTATAAGCGCAGTGATGTCTTTACACCTAACTTGAATGTTGTCTATGGACTCAAGGCTCGTACTTACTTAGAGCGTCAGGACTGGGCTAATGCTGAGAAATATGCTAAGATGGCACAGGAAGGATTCAGCATGATGAGTCAGGAAGAGTATCTCAGCCGCGACTACGGCTTCAACTCGCCCAATTCCTCTTGGATCTTCGGTGTGAGTTTCAAAGATACTGACCCCAATATTCTGGAAAACGACGGCGACTCCTCATGGGGTAGTGTGATGATGCTTGAGAACGGCTTCGACTGCGGATATGCTGCTAACTATGGTGGACCCAACGTTATCGATCGACATCTCTATGAGACCATCCCTTCTTCTGACTACCGCAAGTTGTGCTGGGTAGATTTCGCTCTTGAGGACTTGATTGACCCCGACGCAGAGGAAATTCCTGCCGACCTGCTTAAAGGTCTGAGCGTATATAGCGACTATCCCGAGCGTCTTTATGCCGCTGGTGTGTCGAATGCAAGCTATGGTTTGGGCGGATTGTCGCTGAAGTTCCGCAACCAAGCTGGCAAGGCCAACGTGAAATATGATGCCTGGGTGGTGGATGTGCCACTGATGCGTATTGAGGAGATGAAACTCATCGAAGCTGAGGCTGCCGGTATGCAGAACGAAGCACGTGGTATCGAGTTGCTTACTGAGTTTGCAAGGACACGTGACCCCTACTACAACTATGGTACACACAAAGATGCTTACTATAATACCGCTACTTCGCAGTTCCAAAACGAAGTGTGGTGGCAGCGTAGGGTAGAGCTCTGGGGTGAGGGCTTTGCAACCTTCGATATCAAGCGCCTGAACAAGGGCATCATCCGCTCATACGCCGGTACCAACCATATTGAGGATTGTCGATTCAATGTGGAAAGTGCTCCCAACTGGATGGTATGGTGCTTTGTTAACACTGAGGCTCAATACAATGAAGCCTTGGTGGTGAACCCCAACCCTGTACGTCCGTCGGGCGACTCACCGGAATACGAATGGTAAGCCGTATATGCTATCCTACAACAAGGTAATTCAGTAAAAAAACAAAAAAGATGAAAAAATATTATTTTAACTTGTTCATAGCTTTGATGGCAGTGATGGGATTCACCGCCTGCTCCAGCGATAAAGACGACTACGAGTGGGCAACCGTCTCCGGCAACCAGGTGTATTTCAGCAATACACTGCCCTCCAGCTATTCGATTTCCAACAATACTAATTCAATCACTGTGCCCATCAACCGTGTAAAGACAGATGAGGCTATCACAGTGAACCTCTCGCATACCGATGCAACAGGCTTCTTCAATGTGCCATCGACAGTAAGTTTCGCTGCTGGTGAGTCGAAAGCCAATATCACTATCACATACGATCCTGAGAAAGTGGCTTACGATGAGAACCATAAGGATACCCTAAAAATCGCCAGTGAAGATTACACCACTATCTATGGTGCATCTACCTACGGATTCTCAGCCATGATGCCTTCGCCCTACAAGTCATTAGGTAAGGGTGTTTATAAGGATACATTCTTCGGATATACTACGTCTGTGGATATTTATCAGAATACTGAGCAGAAAAATACCTTCCGTCTCTATGGTATGTTTAAACCTGTAGATGATGGTAATGCCGATGAGTATCTGCAAATCACCATCATGCAACCTGGTACAGTCTTAGCTGAGCAGACGATTACAGAAGAAGGTCTTATCTACTATGATGACACCAATACGGGTTATCACCATTCCACATACGATGCTGACATCTTGATATGCCACCCATACGGATTCACAAGCACAAGAGATAAGAGTATGTGGGGTTACAACCGCGTGCTCGAGTATCAGGCTGATGGCACACCTGGTGAGGTGCAGCTTGCTCCATTCTACTATATGAATGGTGTGGGTGGATGGAACTACTCGCAGAAGGATGGCGTTATCGACATCGTATTCCCTGGCTTTGAGAAGAAAGACTTTACGATGGAATTAGAGTATATCGGCCGTCTCACAGACAGTAATGATCAGGACTATGCCCAGAGCTATATCACTATGGGTGCCGACTTGGAGTCGGTGAAATACTCCGTTACTGAACTGGATGGCGATCCCAACGCTCTCTACGCTGGTATTGTTGATGGTTCTGTGGAAGCAGTGGAAATCACAGAATCTTCGTCGGTTAACTGGCCACTCGATGAGTCGGGCACTTACTATCTCGTAGCTGTTGGTTACGCTGGAGGTGAGGAGAAGGTCGCCGATGCTTTGGCCATCCGCTTCAAGTCAAGTCATGAGTTCGCACCTTCATTCGAGGCTGTGGGTATAGGTACTTATACCTATGCACAGTTCTGGGAAGGCGATGATGCTGACTTGGTTATCAGCAAGAGCAGTGCAGACAACACCTATAGAATCGCAAACTGGGGTTATGGCGTGAACTTCGAGTTCACATGGGATCCTGCTACCAATAAGTGTGTAGTGCCAGAGCAATGGACTGGTTACACCCACGATAGTTATGGCGATGTGTTCGTGTCTGACTTACCATCATATAGCGATGAGGTTACCTACGATGACTTCCCATGCTACTACGATCCAGAGACACAGACCTTCACATTCAATTTGATTTACTATGTGTCGGCTGGTTACTTCGGAATGGGACCTGAGACCTTCACTGTGCAGTGGGGCGCTCCGGCAGCTGCACCTCGCAAAGTCACTAAGACATTGCACATCGGTCATCTTGCCACTCCAAAGAAAATGGTCAAAATTCCAGGTAAAGCCAATCTCAACATCAGAAGGAGATAATCTCAATATAGATGCGAAAAGCATCCGATGAGAAATAACAGAAGAAGAGCCCCATCAGGGCTCTTCTTCTGTTATTTAGTAAATATAGTATGTCTAGCTCCTCTAGAATATCTAGTTAATCTAGCATATCTAAATTATCTAGAAAATCTAGAACCTCTAGCAGCAAAAGTAATCTCTCACCTCTCACCCCTCACCTCTTACCCCTAAAGAATTCTTGCATCATTTCGCGACATTCCTCCTCGAGCACACCGGCAGTTACAGTGCATCGGGGATGCAGTGCCAGAGGGGCAAAGCGAGTGTAGCCACGCTTCTCATCGCTTGCACCATAGACAATGCGTTTCACCTGTGCCCATCCAAGGGCTCCGGCACACATCACACAAGGCTCCACTGTCACATAGACCGTGCAGTCATTCAAATATTTTCCTCCGAGAAAATCGGCTGCAGAAGTGATTGCCTGCATCTCAGCATGGGCGGTCACATCGCGAAGCATCTCCGTCAGGTTATGAGCACGGGCTATAATCCTACCTTGACATACTACCAAGGCGCCGATGGGCACCTCGCCAGCCTCGCCGGCAGCACGCCCCTCAGCCAATGCCATTCGCATGAAACGAAGATCCTCTTCTTGTGTTTCTTTCATAATTGATTAGAGACCTCTTAATTCAGCGATTACTTCATCGGAAATATAGTTGTCGCTGAAAGTATAGAGCAATGTATCTGGGTCGTGCAGTTCCTCACATGTCTTTGATTTGTAGAAGATTGCCAAAGCTTGTTCCGGACTTATTTTTAGTTGGTCGGCAAGCGCCATGACCACACCTCCTATTTTATACCACATTTGATCTGTTCGTAACATAGGCTTATATGTTTGTCGATTCTACAAAATGTAAATACTCATCTATTATTTTTTGATTAATAATACAAAACTCAAGACAGTGAAAATCTCTATTTACAGTTTCTATGTCAAAATGATAGATGTTCAATACAGGGTCAGTAAGTTTTCTTCTTCCCATCCTTATTGCCCATCGTTCAGCTTGTTTTTGTATGTCTGTAATGTAAAAACCTTGTCCGAAATCTAAATTTGGACGACCTAATGAAACCAAGGGCTTATCTACTTTTATTATAGACCCATGAAATACGGTAATCATTTGCCTACTCCTTTCTTTTCTTCCCAATAGATTAAAGTTTCAATAATATCATTTGTGACATTTTCACGACTTTCCGTATGCAGTGTGTCGTAACATGGTATGATATAATCATGTATTAGTCCGACTCGCTCCATCCGAATATATGTTTCAGAGGCAGTGAGTCCAAGCTGTTTTGCTGTACATTCAATGCATGAACAAACAAATGTAATGATGCGCTCCTGTTCAGAAGGACGCTGATAGCCGACATCCCATATATAGGTGTCTTTTGGGGGTTGTGAAAGGTTTTCTTGTTGCATATAGGTCGTCTTTGATGGTTACAAAATTACGCCTCTTTATTCAAATTTCAAAATTTCTTATCCAAAAAATAATAATAAAAGGTGTTTGCATTATTTTGTAGCTTCATAAAAATACTCTATCTTTGCATAAGATAAGAGATATACATTATGGCGGCTCATAATGATTATGGAAAATGGGGAGAGCAGAAGGCAGCGGATTTCCTTGCTGCCGAGGGCTATTCTATTTGTCATCGAAACTGGAAGAGTGGACACCGCGACTTGGACATCGTAGCACTGTCGCCAGATGGCAATTTGCTGGTCATCGTTGAAGTGAAGACACGAGCCAACAAAGATGTCACTGAGCCGGTGACAGCGGTCGATAGAAGAAAGAGCCGTAATCTCTTCAATGCTGCCAATGCATATGTGAGGTCTTTCGATGTGAAAAGGGGACTGCGCTTCGATATCATCACCGTGATAGGACGAGGTGATACGGCGCAGATAGAGCACATCGAGGATGCCATTCGCCCCTATTGACCCATCCCGACCTATGAAAATACGCAGAATACACATATCAGAGACTGATTCCACGAACACCTACATCCATCAACTCGACCCTCCGGAGATTGATGAGATGCTGGTGGTCACGTCTGACTATCAGACGGCTGGAAGAGGGCAGGGAAGTAACCAGTGGGAAAGCGAGCGAGGCAAAAACCTCCTTTGCAGCATCATGGTGTACCCCACTGAAATCAAACCAACACGGCAGTTCTTGCTGTCTGAGGCTGGCGCTCTGGCTGTGGCGGAGGCTCTCGATGATTATACAAGTGAAATCTCGCTGAAATGGCCTAATGATGTCTATTGGCGCGACAAGAAAATCTGTGGCACCCTCATCGAGACGACAATGGCAACAGGACGTTTGCGCACCTGCGTCTTTGGCTGTGGTTTGAACATTAACCAACAGAAGTTTCACAGCGATGCGCCCAACCCGGTAAGTCTGTGGCAAATCCGTGGCTGCGAGACCGACCGCGAAGAGGTGTTAGGCAAGATACTACGGGCTATGCAGAAATACCTCGTTATGCTCTACTCCGGGGAAGAGGAGGCGGTCTCATCGCGCTACCATAGTCGTCTCTATCGTCGCAGGGGATTCTTCACCTATCATGATGCTGATGGCATTTTTCAGGCAGAAATCATCAGAGTTGCCGATGAAGGACCCATCACACTCTGCGATACAAATGGTCGGCTACGTACCTACGCTTTCAAGGAAGTACAGTTCATCGTATGAGCCTTATCCCTATAGCATCTATAGCATCTATAGCCACTATACCATCTAAAAATAATTCATTAACTCAATAAATCCATTCAATTATGCCAAGATTTAACAGAATACTCTTAAAACTCAGTGGTGAAAGCCTACAGGGTCAGCAAGGCTATGGCATCGACCCACAAAGACTGTCTGACTATGCCAACCAAGTGAAAGAAATTCATGATATGGGGGTGCAAATCGGCATCGTCATCGGTGGCGGAAACATCTTCCGTGGACTCAAAGGCACCTCGCAGGGCTTCGACCGTGTGAAGGGCGACCAAATGGGTATGCTCGCTACCGTCATCAACTCATTAGCCCTTAGTTCGGCGCTCACTGCCATCGATGTCGATAATCAAGTGCTCACTGCCATCAGAATGGAACCCATCGGTGAGTTCTACTCCAAATGGAAGGCTATCGATGCCATGAAACAGGGCAAGGTGTGTATTTTCTCCGCTGGTACTGGTTCTCCTTATTTCACCACAGATACGGGCTCATCACTGCGTGGCGTGGAGATTGAGGCCGATGTGATGCTTAAGGGAACACGTGTCGATGGCATTTACACTGCCGACCCGGAAAAAGACCCCACTGCCACCAAGTTCGACGATATCTCCTACGATGAAATCCTAGACCGTGGACTAAAAGTAATGGACCTCTCGGCTGTCGTTATGTGCCGCGACAACAACCTTCCTATTTATGTCTTCAATATGGACCAGATAGGAAACCTGAAAAAAGTCATCGAAGGCGAACCCATCGGCACCTACGTCCATCCGTAGACAATAGAGGCTAAACTTGCAAGTTTAGCCTCTATTGTTATATCATTACTATAGCTACTATACCATCTATAGCTACTATTGTCAGCCTTTACCCCTCCTCTACATAATCCACATACTCTCCCTCGTCGTTGTCGAAGATCTTTTTCTCCGACCGTGACTGTTTGCGGGTATCGGTGATGATGCTGCCGTCGCTGCCGTAAGTGGTCTCACCTTCAGGTTTACTCTCCTTACTGCCAGTGCCGAAACGCTCTTTCATGCTTTTGTGCATACGCCTGACAGTAAGGTATATCCTCACCAGTCCGATGATGGTGGCGATGACAAAAAACAAGAAAATGAAACCAATGAATTTCAATATCATACGGCGACGGTTATTTCAGACCTTTACGGCTTGCTACGTAAATCGACAGGATGACATACCAGGTAATAATCACTGCAAAGGCAGAGATTCCCAGGAAAATCAACAGGGGAATACAGGTGATGAGAAAGATGTATTTCACTTCGTTGCCGTGCCAACCCCATTGTTTGAATTTCAAGGCAAACATCGGGATTTCAGAAATCAAAATCCAGCAACTCAAGATAATTAACACGAGAACCAATGGCAATCCCCAAGACAGATGCGACAACTTACTGTCGGCACCCACGATGAGCGAACCCCAGAATAAAGCATTGGCAGGGGTGGGAAGACCTATAAACGATGTGGCCTGACGTGTGTCGAGATTGAATTTTGCCAGACGTAAGGCCGAGAAGGCGGCAATCAAAAATGCCACATAGGGAAGCCACTGTCGACAGCACTCCATACCGGAAGGATAATGCATGTCGTAGAGTAGGGTATAGACCATACTCGCTGGAGCAACGCCAAAGGTCACTACATCGGCCAGAGAGTCAAGTTCCTTGCCTATCTCCGAGGAAACATGGAGCAGACGTGCGGTCATGCCGTCGAAAAAGTCGAAGATGGCACCGCAGATGATAAATACCAAAGCCATCTTGTAGTTACCAGACAATGCCCATGATGTGGCGATGCAACCACAGATGAGATTGCAGCAAGTGATACTGTTGGGAATATGCTTGGTGATGATGTTGGCCATGGCTCTTATTTCAGTTGTGCTATAATGGTTTGGTCGCCAGTGGTCGACTGTCCCATTCTAACCAGTATGTCTGTATCTAAGGGAAGATACACATCGACACGCGAACCAAATTTGATAAAGCCGAGGTGGTCGTCAATCTCACAGTCCTCGCCCTCTTTGGCATAGGTCACAATACGACGTGCCACGGCACCGGCTATCTGGCGGCACAAGACTTGCACGCCATTGGCCGTCTCAATCATTACGTCGGCATGCTCATTCTCCTCACTGGCTTTCGGAAGCCAAGCCTTGTGGAAATTGCCATCCTGATGATGCACGGAAATCACCTTGCCACAGACAGGAAACCAGTTGGCATGCACATTGAAAAGACTCATAAAGATAGACACCATCAGACGGCGCTCGTGAAAATACTCATCCTCGTCAACTTCTTCGATGACCACCACCTTGCCGTCGGCAGGGGCTACCACCACTTTGTTAATGTCGTATTCGTCGGTATCGATATCCAAAAAGCGAATAGGACAACGGAAAAAGTTCAGAACGATGCCATATGCTGCTCCAAAAATGGCAACAAAACACCAAAAAGGAATTTTTGTGTCGAATGCACGCCAAAGTATCACACCAATGGCGATGAGCACAAGCATGCTATATATGAGGGTGTCGTTTCCTTCGCTGTGAAGTCGTTGTTTCTTCAACTTCTTAATTCTTCTTCCCATGTTTTAGTTGAAAGTTTGCAGTTTTGCCTTCATGATACAAAACCGTGCAAAGGTACGCTTTTTTTGTCATTTTCACAAATTTTTATGCCACATCTTTTGGTCATGTCAACTTTTCAGCGTATCTTTGACGCTCACTTCGTCCTAAAAATATGCAAATACCTGAAACCATGAGAGATTTCGTTCACCTCCACGTACATACTTATTATTCTATCCTCGACGGAATGTCGAGCATACCCAAACTTGTGGATAAAGCCGTCGCTGACGGTATGCGAGGAATGGCTATCACCGACCATGGCAACATGATGGGTGTCAAGGAATTGTTCAATTATTGCAACAAAGTCAATTCTAAACGCAAAGATGAGGGTAAACCTGCCTTCAAACCTATTTTCGGTTGTGAGATGTATGTGGCAAGACGAAAGAAATCTGACCGTGTGAAGGAAATGCATGATCAAGGCGGTTGGCACCTCATCGTGTTGGCAAAAAACCTCCAGGGATATAAAAACCTTGTCAAACTCGTGTCAAGAGCATGGGTGGATGGCTATTATATGCGACCACGAACAGACCGGGAAGACCTCGAGCGTTATCATGAAGGGCTTATCGTATGCTCAGCATGTATCGCCGGCGAAGTACCCGACAAAATCCTCAAGGGAGATATCGCGGAGGCTCGCGAGGCTATCGAATGGTATCATCGACTCTGGGGGGAAGACTATTATCTGGAACTGCAGCGCCATGAGGTGAAAGATCCTACCATCAGGGCCAACCGTGAGACTTTCCAACTACAGCAAAAGGCAAACAAAGTGCTGATGGAACTGGCTGAGGAATATGGCATCAAACTGGTATGTACCAATGACGCACACTTTGTAGACCAGGAAAATGCCGAGGCTCACGACCATCTGCTCTGCCTCTCCACGGGAAAAGACCTTGACGATCCCTCGCGTATGCTTTATTCCAAACAGGAGTGGTTTAAAACACGGGAGGAGATGAACGACATCTTTGCTGATGTTCCAGAGGCACTCGACAAT
>JAFZAE010000203.1 GCA_017548385.1 Prevotella sp. | reverse complement strand
TGAACGGTCCCTCAGGACGGTCAGCAATGGCTACACCCACAGCAAAACCGCCTCTGCCTGCTGCAGGAGCAGATGGGAAGTAGAAATAGTACTTTCCATTTTTCTCGACGCAGTCGGGTGCCCACATCGAATAGGAGTTAGGTCTTACCCAGGGCACTTTGTTCTGGGTAACGATCATGCCGTGGTCTGTCCAGTCGGTCAGATTTTCGGATGAGAACACGTGGTAGTCTTCCATGCAGAACCAGTCCTGTCGTTGTCCGACGGGAGGCTTGATGTCGTGCGATGGATAGAGGTACACCTTGTTGTTGAAAACGCGAGCCGTCGGGTCAGCCGAGAATTGGTCGCGAATGATGGGGTTCTGTGCCAACATGGTCAGCGACACCCCCGAAAACAGTAGTAACGATAGTAATTTTTTCATTAGTTTATGAATTGAAAACATGATGCAAATTTATAAAAAAAAACGTAAACGGCCAAACGTCCTGTTCAGATTCTTCTTTAATGATACTTCAAAGATAGCTTATGTTACATTTCACAAAGTCTAAACGGGCAATTCTTAGTAATTTTGCACCATGATAAATATACCACTTATGAGAAAAGTAATTATGATGCTGTCGCTGTTGCTTGCAATTCCTGCAATGGCGCTGACTCCTTGGAAGAAAGGAGCGTTTGAAACCAATAAGTACCGTAACCTTTTGGTGGAGATGGGCTATTCGAAGGCCGAAGTCGACGCCAAGCTTCAGGAAGTGTTTAATGATGTGTTCTACGGCCCTAACAAGGTTTATTTCGAGGTCGGCGACTCCATGGGATATGTTTCTGATATCAAGAATCATGATGCGCGCACCGAGGGCATGTCGTATGGTATGATGATTGCCGTGCAGTTTGATAAAAAGGATATCTTCGACCGTCTGTGGCGCTGGACCAAGAAATATATGCAGCATCAGGATGGCATCCGTGAGGGCTATTTTGCCTGGAGTTGTCGCACCGATGGCACCCGTAATTCGCCAGGTGCTGCCAGCGATGGCGAGTTGTATTTCATCACGGCACTCATCTTTGCCTCCAACCGCTGGGGTAATGATACGGGTATTAACTACAAGGCTGAGGCCCAGCGCATTCTGAACTGCATCCAACCGAAGGAATACACGCCAGAGGCCCGTGGAGGCGGTTTTGGTGGCTTCGGTGGTTTTGGCGGTGGCCAACAGCAGCAGGGCCCGCAGAAAATGTATCTCATCGATCCTGAAACGAAACTGATTACCTTTACGCCTGATGGCTTTGGACAGCGTTTTACTGATCCCTCCTATCATATTCCTGCCTTTTACGAGGTTTGGGCAAAGTGGGGCGACGACGGTCGCAGTGACTTCTGGTATGAATGTGCGCAGAAGAGTCGTGAGTTCCTCCATAAGTGTGTAGACCCGAAGACGGCCCTGAATGGTGACCAGTGTCAGTTTGACGGTTCAGAGCAGCAAGGCTTCCGCTTCCCGGGCAGACCGCAGGGTCAGCAACAGAGTGGGGCGCCTCAGACCCCTCCTCGCAATGGTAACAATAATTTCCGCTACGACTCCTGGCGCGTACCTATGAATATCGCGCTCGACTATGAGTGGAGCTGTGCCGATGGCGAATGGCAGCGTTGGTATGGTGAGACCTTCCAGAATTTCCTCTACAGCCAGGGTGTGGACACGTTTCTGGATCAGTTCCGCAAGGACGGTACTCTGCCAGAGGGTAATGAAATCCTCGGTGCCGGTGGTTTCCGTAAACTCCGCCATAGCATCGGTCTGGTGGCCACGTCGGCTGCTGCCTCGATGATGTGCAGCCACGACAAGAGCAAGGAGTTTGTCGATGCCTTCTGGAAAGCCAAGCATGAACCTTTCGAAGATGGCTACTTTGATGCCTACTACGATGGTCTGCTGCGTCTCTTCGCTTTCATGCACCTGAGCGGCAACTATCGTATCATCACACCGTCGAAATAGTCTATATAGGTAAAGGAATAGTCTGAACGCGTTGTTGGAATAATCCGAACGACGCGTTCAGAATATTTGAATCGGTCAAAGGTGATTGTGAGGTCTTTTTATATAATAATGTACGCGAAAACATGGCTGGAATGCCTGCCAAAACCACTCTGCAGAAACAATTCATAACACGGATTACTTGAAAAGCAATTGCAAGGTTTTAATAAGATTTTTTAGTTAATTTTGCCATTTGTAATGTTATAACAGGTAAAATGTTACATTTTCTAAGGTTTTTGTTTCAAATCGCAAGGCACGTGTGTTAATATTATATTAACTTTGCACCCGAAATTGTGAGTACCTAAGCCGTGACGAATCGACTTACTGAATGAACAAGTTTGAATTTTAATAAATCAACAGTTATATTTTTAACATTTTCTAACTAATTAATTAAAAGTATGTGGAATTTTAAATCACTACAAAAGCCTTTAGTGTTTCTGTTCCTGCTCTGTTTGTTCCCACTGGGAGCTATGGCTCAGGGCCTCGTAAAGGGAACAGTAAACGATGAAGCTGGCGAACCGGTCATCGGTGCTACTGTGAAAGTACAGGGAACCAATGAAGGTGCGATTACCGATTTCAACGGTAACTTCAGCGTTCAGGCTGCTTCTAATGCCACGTTGGTTATCTCCTACGTGGGCTATGTGACCCAGCAGGTAAATGTTGGCGGTAAAAGCAACATCGCCATTACCTTAGTCGAGGACAACACAACGTTGAACGACGTGGTCGTCATCGGTTATGGTACGATGAAGAAAAAGTTGGTGACTGGTGCTACCGTTCAGGTAAAGGGTGATGAGATCGCCAAGCTGAACACCACCAATGCACTCGAAGCTATGCAGTCGAGTACGCCTGGTGTACAGATCACTCAGTCATCTTCACAGCCTGGTAAGGGCTACAAGGTTTACATCCGTGGTATCGGTACCACTGGTAACTCTGCACCTCTTTATGTGATTGACGGTGTAGCAGGTGGTAACCTTGACGGTATTAACCCGAATGATATCGAGACTATCGACGTGCTGAAGGATGCTGCATCAGCTGCCATCTACGGTGCCCGTGCTGCTAACGGTGTGATCCTGGTTACTACCAAGCAGGGTAAGGCTGGTAAGGTAGAAATCAATTACAATGGTGCGATGGGTTGGTCAAACGCCTACAAGCGCCCGCAGCTGCTCAATGCTAAGCAGTACATGACGATCATTGACGAGTACTCTTTCAATGTCAATGGTGCGAAGATGGACTGGGAAGGTTTTGTTCCTGCTGACATTCTCGCTAAGGTCAACAACGGTTGGGAAGGTACTGACTGGTGGGCTGCATTCGAAAACAAGAATGCTCAGCAGCAGAATCACTCTGTAACTCTGACCGGTGGTACAGACCGCAGTAAGTTTGCTATGTCTTACACCTATACCGATAATGAAGGTATTATGGGTGCTGACAGAGCCTCTTTCTACAAGCGTCACACTATCCGTATCAATAGCGACCACGTGCTCCTGAAGGCTAAGGATTTCGATGCCATCACCATCGGTGAGAACATCTCTATCGGTTACAACCGCAGTCACGACCTGGCTGAGGATGGTATGTACTGGAGCTATATCCACAGTCTGCTTCAGACTTGTCCGCTCGTACCACAGTATGCTGATAATGGTGATATTTATTACTATCAGGATTTCGATGGTACTGTTAAGTACGGTCAGGGTTGGAATGCTTCTTTGTTCAGCAACCCATGGGAGAACCTCGAAAAGGGTGGTTTCAACTCAATGGCAGAGAGCCGCAACTTCAATGCCAGCGCCACTGCTTTTGCAGTTATCCAGCCTATCAAGGGCCTGAGATTACGTTCTCAGTTCAACTATAACTGGGGCTCTGGTGCATATCGCAACTATAATGAGCCGCGTTCTTCTGGTTATGGTAATGCTACTTCTCCTGTTTATAGTGTTAACCAGAGTGCTTGGCTGAATACTTCATGGTCTATTGAAAATACCCTGACTTATGATCTTCCTGTCATTTCTGGTCACAAGATCAGCGCCATGGTCGGTCAGACCTACCAGAGCTCAGCTTGGAGTACAAACATTGGCGGATCTAACAAGGTTAACTATGGCGACCAGCTCGCAACTCTGAAGGGTTGGGATTCTGCATGGTTGTCGAATGTCAAACTGGTAAATGCTACTGATGCTACGCTTACCGGTTCTCCTAATGATGAGGAGTATCTCGCTTCTTGGTTCGGTCGTTTGACTTGGGACTGGAATGAGACCTATATGGCTACCGCAACCCTGCGTTATGATGGTTCTAGTATCTTCACGGACGGTAAGCGTTGGGGTTGGTTCCCATCTGTATCTGCAGGTTGGGTAATCAGCAACGAAAAGTTCATGGAGGGCACCAAGAGCTGGATGGACTTCTTGAAGTTCCGTGTAAGCTGGGGTCAGAATGGTAACAAGGACATTTCCAAGTACCAATACTTGGCTACCATCGCTCTGTCGGGTGAAGCTGGTGATGCTGGTTATAAGTTCGGTTCAGACATGGCAACATCAGTTGCAGGTACACCAAACACCGGTGCTTACGCTAACATCGTTCCTAATCCTGACCTGACTTGGGAAACCTCTGAGCAGCTCGACTTAGGTTTCGATGCTCGTTTCCTCAACAGCCGTTTAGGCTTGAACTTCGACTGGTATAAGAAGACCACGAAGGACTGGCTGATCGGTGGTAACCTGCTTGCTATCTACGGTACCAATCCCGCTGCTATCAATGGTGGTGACGTGGAGAACACTGGTATTGAAATCGCTCTTACTTGGAATGACAGAATTGGTAAGGACTTCAGCTACAACATTGGCGTGAACTTCGCTACCAACAAGAACGAGGTAACCCGTATCGCTAACGACAACCACTACATCAATGGTCCGAGCGGCGTGCTCTCACAGGGTACTGAGTACATCTATCGTGCTGAGGAAGGCAAGCCTATCGGTTACTTCTATGGCATGTCATACAGCGGTATCTGGCAGAATCAGGAGCAGATTGAAGCTGCACGTAAAGCCGGCAAGGCCGTTCTTGACAACGCACAGCCTGGTGATATGATCTGGGACGACTGGAATGGTGACGGTGTGCTGACATATTCTGAGGGTGACGCTTGTGACCGTCATGAGATTGGTAATCCTAACCCCGACATCATGCTGGGTGTTAACCTCGGTTTGAATTACAAGGGATTTGATTTCGCTATCAACGGTGCTGGTGCATTCGGTCAGCAGATCATGAAATCTTACCGTTCATTCAGTGACGCGCCTTATCAGAACTACGATACCACGATCCTGAATCGTTGGGTTGGTGAAGGTTCTACAAACGAGATGCCACGTATTTCAAGTACTGGTAGTGAGAACACCAACTGGGTATCTACCCGTTATATGGAGGATGCTGACTACTTCAAGATCAAGACCGTTACCCTCGGTTACGACTTCAAGAATATCTGGAAGGGTTGTCCGTTCCAGCAGCTCCGCTTCTACGTTCAGGCTCAGAACCTCGTCACCTTCACCGGTTACACTGGCCTCGATCCTGAGGTTGGTAACTCTGCAGGTGGTAATGGCTGGGCATCTGGTGTTGACCTGGGTCTCTACCCGCCATCTCGTACATATTTGGTAGGTGCAAGTATTAAATTCTAATTTGACAGTTTAAGTTATGAAGAAATATATTTTATCATCGTTAGCTGTTTTGTCAGCAGCTACTATGTTCACTTCTTGTAACGATATGCTGGACACTGATCCGCGTGTTACAGAGTTGACTGCGGCTACATTCCCTGGTAAACCTGGAGATGTGGAGGCATTGAATGCAGCTACCTATAGTATCATGAATACGCTGGGTGGTGGCGACCAGAGTGGTATTTGTAATAATCCTTTCTACTGGTGGTGTATGATGTCAGACGAATGCTACGGAAGTGGTGGTCTGCAGGACAATGTAAATAAGTCATTGCATCATTTCACAACTGGAAGTTCCAATCAGTACGAGCAGAATTTCATTCTTCTATATGGTGGTATTTCTCGTGCCAACAACCAGATTGAAACCATCGACAACGTAGCATGGACTGAAGCTCAGAAGACACAGCGCAACCAGCTGCTCGGCGAGGCATTCTTCATGCGTGGTCTCTATACCATGTGGCTCACTCAGTTGTTTGGTGATGTACCCCTGATTACCTCTACTGTGATTACAGAGGACATGTGGGAGGAGGCTAGCGCTGAGGATGCCATCTATCCACAGATTATTTCAGATTTTGTTTCTGCCAAGAGCTTGATGAAGCCCGAGAGAGCCAATGGTTCTGGTCATGCTGACAAGTTTGCTGCCGAGGCCTTTATTGCCCGCGCCTATATGTTCTGGGCCGGCTTCTATAAGAAGGTTAGCGAGTTGGCAAGCGGTTCTGCTCCTGCTATCGAGCTTGTAGAGCAGGAAGGCTGCAATGGCGGCTCTCTTTCTCAGGCTGATGTTGTTGCTGGTCTTAGAGACATCGTTAGCAATGGTGGTTACGAGCTTCTTCCGGATTACCGCTCACTCTGGCAGTATTCTAACAGTCTGCTTTGGGATGAGGCTCACGATGGCGTAGGCCATGCTTATGAGTTCATCGCCGATATGGATCGTAACAATTGTTTCGACCAGCCTGGTATGGGTAATGGTAACAAGGAGGAGCTTTTCCAGATTCAGTTCATGAATGCCTCTAAGTGGGCTATTGGTGGTACATACAACAACCCGCGTATGTATTCTAACTATCTGTCTTGTTTCTGGGGTCTTCGTAATGGTGCTACCAATGATAATGGTAAGCGTGACAAGACTTATCCATTCAACCAGGGCTGGGGTCAGGGTACTCCTTCATGTAACCTTTGGGACGATTGGACAGATGCTGAGCGCACTGGCGGTTATACCGATATCCGTAAGCTCGGCTCTATGATCGATCTCGACAATGAGCTCGAGGCCTATACCTACGAGAAGGACGACAATGAGGAGTCTGGTTATGCATGTAAGAAGTATGCTGATGTGAACCTTGACGCTTGCGCTGCTGATAACGATTCTTGGTGGTCAAAGTGTGAGGGTTATTCTTCCAGCTCGCTTGACAACAAGCAGCAGGGTGACCACTTCGAGGACTTCTACCTGATGCGTTATGCTGACGTCCTGCTGATGCTGACCGAGCTCACTGGTGAAGCTCAGTGGATGAACATGGTTCAGGCTCGTGCCGGTGTTCCTCAGACACCATACTCTTTGAAGAACGTTCAGAACGAGCGTCGTTGGGAGTTTGCATTGGAGGGTCTCCGTTTCAACGATTTGCGTCGTTGGTCTGGTATCAACTCTGGTACGTCCTCAATGGCAGCTCAGGCTCTTCAGGCTCAGAAGGGTAAGCAGATTGTCTGCTATGGTCAGAAGGCTAACAAAGTTTCTTTGGAGCATATGACTTCTGCTGGTTGGGCTAAGCGTTACGCTGACACCAACGGTTTCCTGCCGAAGCCTCAGGCTCAGATGACTCTGATGAACGGTAAGATGAAGCAGAACCCTGGATGGGATGAGAATACTCCTGCTGAAGAGTGGACATACAAAGTGATTTATTAATTATTTATAAGTAAACAATATGAAAAAGATATTATTTTTGCTCGTTGCCGCAGTTTGCGCTTTTGCTGCTTGCGATCCTATCCATGAGGATATCAGCAATGGCGGCCACATCACGCTTGACGAGCTTAAGGCAAAGACAACAGTCACTGTTGACAAGGCTGCCAGTGGTCTGAATGGTAACGTTATTACTTGCCAGACCTTAGCACCTGTTAATGCAAGGTGGGATATTGGTGGCAAGGATTTCGAGAGTAACTATGCAAAGAAGAAGATGAAGCTTGGTGATCATGTCGTCACTTTAACAGCTCTTTGCCCTGATGGTACTGTGCTGATAGCTGATTACCCTGTTTCATGTCAGGAAATCACTGACCCATTGGTGAAGTACTATATCTATGGCGGTCCTGATAAACCAGAAGATGTTCCATTCCAGCCCGGTGCATGGGATGCAGCAGCTATGCGTTTCAGCTCAACTGAGGGTGCACACCTGCCCACTATCCCCGATGATGTTTACTTCGGCCTGAAGACTCTGATCTTCGACGTATCAGACGTTAGCGCTGACTTCGATCTGAAGGTTATGAACGGTTGGTGGAGTGCTACCTATTATGATCACGTGAAGTGGACCTCTGGTTTGAATGAGCTTCAGATTACTCAGGATATGGCTGACCAGTGCGCTAAGGGTGGTGAAGGTCGTGACCTCGACCTGATGCTCTATAGCGGTTCTATGACGCTCAATTCTGTATACTACGAGGAGTAATCATTCCTTTTCAGTATAAGATCAAGAGGGCATGTCATTATGACGTGCCCTCTTTTTATGTGGTTATTAAGTTTTTCAGAAAAAAGTTTGGGGATTCTAAATATTGTTACTACCTTTGCAGCGAAAAGAAGCACAACAAATATGAATAAAACAAACAAAGCATCTGGTGCCATTCTCTATGGAAGTCTGCTGGCTTTCATTTTGTTTGTCGTATATATCCTATACATCAATCTGGAGGTTCTTTATACGGCACACGACCGTTCCGAGTTCATCTTCGGAGCTCCCTTCTTCCATACCCTCCTGTCGAAGCCCTTCGGCCTGATGCGGTATGTGGGCGCCTGGCTTACACAACTATGTTACAGACCGTCGTTAGGTGCAAGTGTGCTGATGGTGATCTGGGCCCTCATCTTCTATGTGGGAACCAAGGCCTTCCGGTTACAGGGCAACGTCTCTGCGCTGATGCTCCTGCCTGTTGCCTGCCTGCTCACGTCGGTAGTCGATCTTGGCTATTGGATCTATAT
Source organism: Prevotella sp. (assembly GCA_017548385.1). GTDB lineage: Bacteria > Bacteroidota > Bacteroidia > Bacteroidales > Bacteroidaceae > Prevotella. The sequence goes on along the minus strand of JAFZAE010000203.1, from coordinate 2,007 downwards.
ATCCACTATTAGAGGCTATTGGTTCTCACAGTCAGTAGGATATCTTGCCATGCTGCTGCTCTTATGGGCAGCCCGGAGCACCACACCTCGTAAATGGCATCTCGTCTGGTATGTGATTGCCGTATGTCTCTATCCCATATTAGGATGGTTTGCCTTGCTTTTCATATCATGCCTTGCGCTTGTTGAGAAACCCACCTGGCGTGAGTTGGTGGGCATTGTCCTGCTCATTTTTACCGCCAGCATCTGGCATACGCAGTTCTATTCGAATCTGAAAGCCGACGATGTTGTGATGGCTGGTTTCCCCCGCTTCGTGACGCCAAGCGATGTTTGTCCCCATCTTGCCATCCCGTTCTGGGTACTGGGTATCGTTACAGTGCTTATTCCGCTATGTAGCCGTTATCTGGCTAAGTGGTTCGTGCCGGTGCTGTGTGCCTTAGCAGGTATTATCTTTACCTCGTCGCTGATGTATCATGACAAGAACTACATCGACGAGATGCACATGGTGCGCATTGCTTGCGACGACAACTGGAAAGGGGTGCTTCGTATAGCTGAAGAGAACAAGAAACCAACCAGCACGATGATGTTTCTTAAGAATATCGCCCTGATGAACGAAGGTGGCTTGCTTGACCGTTCGTTCAAATTAGGCAATGATGCAGCTGATATTTACAACCCCGATACGCTCCATGTTACCCTTTTGGACATTGCCTCGCCGCTGGTATATTACAACTACGGCATGATGAATGAAGCCATCCGCCTGAATTTCGAAAATGCCATACAGGCGGGCTTCTCGCCCTTCTACCTGAAGATGCTTTGCCGCTGTGCCCAGGCTGTAGGAGATAAGAAACTGGTAGAACGCTATACCACTATCTTGCATCATCGTCCGTTCTATGGTGACTGGCAACCGGCACCTGTCACGCAGAAGATCAAGGAACTGCAGAAATGCTATCCCGATGAGCTCACGGGTGTTGAGAATAGCGACAGCTATATTGTCAATGGCATCAGCCTTTGGTATGAATCCGACAGCAAGGTGGCCTCAGAGCAGGCGTTGCTCTATGCTATGCTGCGTTGTGACTCACGTCGTTTCTGGCCATCGCTGCGCAATTTTGTACAGTTGCATCTCGATGAGCAGTTCCCGCTGCATGCGATGGAGGCTTATATCCTGTTTATGGATAAAGCCCCAGAGGAAAAACGCATGATGCTCCCTGTTGAGCAGTCCGTATTCGACCGTTACAAACAGTTCTGGGCGACTTTGGAAGAAAAGGTGAAGCCTGGTATGACAATTGAACAGGCTGGTGAGGAAATGCGTGACGAATTTGGAGATACCTACTGGTGGTATAACCTCTTTGGACGGAAACCTATTAATGTGCATGGTAATGTTGGACATGAAGTTGCATCATAAGTTATGAAAAGATATATCTACCCTTGTATAATGGGAGTGCTGTTGCTCCTGTCATCGTGTGCGAATCACCCCGATGTGCCTTCTTCTTCCAAGGAGGCTAAGAGTCTGCCTGCCATCTTCCCCGATTATTGCAATGTTACCGTGCCTTGCAACATCGCGCCACTCAACTTCATGCTCCCTGCTGATGAATACGAAGCGTGTGTGGCACGTTTCACCACACCCGATGGCCAGCAGCAGACCTACGGCCATGGTGTGAAGGTACAGATACCCGAGTCGGAATGGCATGCCATGCTCGATGCCTCGAAGGGTAAAAGCATCAAGGTTGAGGTCTGGGGACAGAAAGAGAATGAATGGTTAGCGTTCAGCCCGTTCGAGATAAAAGTCGCCGAGGACCCCATCGACGAATATCTGTCGTATCGTCTCATCGAACCGTCGTATGTCGCATGGACCTATATGGAGATTGCCCAGCGCAACCTCACCTCGTTCGAGGAGTCACAGATCTTCAACAACGAGATTACCATGAACGACAGGCCGAAAGGACAGTGCATCAACTGCCACAGCTATCAGAACTATAAGACCGACAACATGCTCTTCCATGTGCGCCTCTC
>JAFZAE010000202.1 GCA_017548385.1 Prevotella sp. | reverse complement strand
ATTTGAGGATTGAGATTTGAGGGTTGAATTGGAGGTGTAATCTCTCACCTCTTACCACTATGAAATTTCTAATTTCTAATTTCTAATTCCTAATTAATAACGCCTCTCACCTCTTACCACTATGAAATTTCTAATTTCTAATTCCTAATTTCTAATTTCTAATTATTTTCTATCTTACATCCCTCTTGCCTTGTACACTCTCTCCTTGGCATTGTTGATTTCCTGGAATTTTTTCTCAGCTGCTTTTCTTACATCTTCTCCCAGTGTGGCTACACGGTCGGGATGGTGCTTCAAGGCCAGTTTCTTGTAGGCAGTTTTCACCTCTTCGTCGGTGGCGGTAGGCGGGACTCCCAGCACTTTATAAGCATCCTCCAAACTGCCAATGCTGTCGTTTGTGCTGCTATTGCTGTTACTGCTGAGGTTCAGCAGCGACTCAATGTCTGAGCGTTGGATACGCAGATACGTGCCCACCTCATAAATTGCCGCCACTTCTTCCTGCGCCACATGACCATCGACCTTGGCGATGATGATGAGGAAATTCATCAATTGTAGGCGCTCACTGTAAGAGAGATTCACTGCCACCTGACTACATACCTTACGGATTTCATTTTTATATGCGAATGGGCTTGTTGCGTCCATCTTCTTTGCCTCTTCGAATAGTCGTAGTAAGATTTTGTTGCCTTGCTGGGCCGCATCCTCTCCGAAGTTGCTTCGAAGGAAATTCCGCACATATTCCATCTCAGAATGCATGATCTTTCCGTCTGCCCTGATGATGTATGATGAGATTACCAACATTGAGAAAAGAAAACTATTGCGGCGACCCTCATCATAGTTGCCACTGCCTGTGTTCTCGTCAGAACCAGAACCAGGTATTACTTTTTGCTCATCTGTTAGACCATCAATGATGCTTCCAAGGAAAAAACCGAGAAAAGCGCCTAGGGGAGGGTAGATGATAAATCCCAGCGCACCGCCAATCCATTTGAATATTCCCATCTTATATTATGTGTATAAACGAAATGTAATGTTAAATATTTTCATAGTTTGGAATATCCTCAAAAAATAAATATTTTTGATTAGAATAATCCATCTTACAACAGATGTGCTGCAGGCCATTGCTTACTGTCAGGTAGTCAACGTGCAAGAGCAGGTTATAGACAGAAATCTGGTCAAATACCTTTTGGGTGAGTGGAATGGTGGGGGCTTTGTATTCGATGATCATCTTTGGATGAGCTTCCTTGTCATACAGGATGCTGTCACACCGTAGTCGTTTCTGTCCAATTTGCAGCTCCACCTCGTTGGCAATCATCGAAGCGGGATAGTTCAGGTGCGCGGTGAGGTAGTTGACAAAATGCTGCCTAACCCACTCCTCCGGTGTAAGCATCACATATTTCCGTCGCAGTGCGTCGAAGATGTATGTCTTGCCATCGACCATCCTTGTCTTGACGGTATAGGGGGGGAGGTTTAGTGGTGTCATGTTGTTGCTCATCTTCTTATAAACGATTTTGGAAAGAGGATATGAAATTTCAACGAAAAATCCTTTGCATTCTACTCTCCATGCACTATCTTTGTAGTTAGAATGCAAAGATAGTGTAAATCGAGAGCAGAACAAAATAAAATGATTTGTTTTTTCTGCCGAGATGCCGCCTATCTTATTTAAAGATAGCATAAATCAAATGCAGAACAAAAATAATCCTTTTTTTCAGCAGTAGGTTTTCTATACCTTATATATAAATAATATGGCAGCAGAGAAACATACCTTCGACAGTATCATGCGTGATCTCAAGGCACGCAAGTTCCGGCCCGTGTATATCATCATGGGAGAGGAGGCCTACTATATTGATAAACTGTCGGACTACTTAGAGAACAATGTGCTCACTCCCGAGGAACGCGACTTCAACCAGACCGTCGTTTATGGTACGGATACCAGTGCCGCCCAGGTGGTGGACATGGCGAAGAGGTTCCCCATGATGGCAGAGAAACAGGTGGTCATGGTGAAGGAGGCACAAAATATGCGGTCGTGGGATAAATTTGAGAATTACCTGAAAAACCCACAGTCCACAACCGTGTTGGTTATCTGCTATAAGAATGGAACCATCGATGCCCGGAAATCTTTCATGAGATTGGCGACAGAAGTGGGGGTGGTGTTTAACAGTCAGAAAAAACGCGATCGTGAGTTGCCTGCCTTCATCGAGAACTATGCCAAGGAAAATAATGCCACTATCGAACATAAAGCCACGCAGATGATTGCCGACTTTGTGGGTGCAGACCTGGCACGACTGGCATCTGAGATTGACAAAGTGCTCATCTCATTGCCCGACAATGACCGGAGGATTACACCGGATATTGTGGAGAGCAAAATAGGAATCAGCAAGGACTACAACTTCTTCGAACTGCGTGATGCCATCATCAGTCACGATGTGACCAAGGCAAACAGGATTGTGAAATTTATTGACAATAATCCCCGTACAGTTTCACTCTACTCTTTCTTGCCACAACTCTTCAAGTATTTCCAGAACCTGATGGTGGCACATTTCGCCAAAGACAAAAGCGACAGGGGTATCGCTGGCGAACTCGGATTGTCCTCAGCATGGAGTGCAAAATACTACCTCGATGGCATGAGATATTACAATGCTGTCAAGACAATGGCCATTATACGTAAAATCAGAGTGACAGACGCTAAAAGTAAGGGTATCGATAACCCTAATACATCACCTGGAGACCTGATGAAGGAGCTTATCTACTTCATTTTTCACTGATTTTGACCTAAAATCGGCTTTTTCGTCGCTAGATTGCACCCCACCCGTGGGGTGTTTTTTTTTCATAATGCGTTGGAAAACAATAAAATTCCCCAAATTTAACCCTCTCAAAACTTCGATATTTGAACATTTTCCGCACAATTACCGGAAAAATTAAAAAATGGCCGAATTTTGCCAGTTTCAAAAATGCAAGTTCCGGGGTTAAGCTTTTTTAGCATTTACAACATGAAACAATACTTTAAATGGTTTACAATTCAAAACATTAATTCAAGAATTTAAATTTAAATATTTAAATTTACAAAGCGTTATTTCAAGAAATAAAACTATATTTGTAAATCTAAACATAATATACTACAAATGTGAATGAATAAATATACAAATATTCATTTTAAATATAACTTACACAAAATCAGTGGATTATACAAATACATGAAAGTACATTGTATATAAAAACAGGCGTTTTTAAGTAAAAACGGCCTTCTAGTCCCTATTTTTACTATTATAAACGCTAAATAATAGATTATAAGCCAATTATTTATATATTTCCCGTTCAACTTTGTTGTTGTAAAGAAATCTTGTCTATTATTCAACAATGTAAACTCTCGGCATCTTTATTCGTTTAATTTTGTAAACACCTAAAAACACCCATTTTTAAAAATTTGAATTTAAAACTAAAAATTTTTTCAAAAATATTTGGAGGATTCAAAAAAATGCTTTACCTTTGTAAAGTCTTAGTAAAAATGAGGCAAAAACGACTAAAAGTCACTATACCCAGCGTATGAAAGACAGGATTAAGCATATCATGGAGTCACAACATATGACCCAGCAGACCTTCTCACAGTTCCTTGGAATATCCTCGGCTGCTCTCAGCAGTATTTTCAACGGACGTACGAGACCTACCATTAACACCGTAGAGGCTATACATCAGAAAATACCCAATATCAGTATTCCCTGGTTGATGTTCGGAACTGGTGAAATGTACGTTAAAGAGGATGGTAATCAGGAAGCTAATTCAAACGATCAGACACCAAAACAACAGGAGCTTTCCTTCGACACAGCATCTCAAAATACCCTCCCCTCCCCTAATAGGAAAGGACAGTACAATAAAGCACAGACAAGAGTGTTGAAACAAGCGGAGGTAAAATTTGCTGACAGATTCAGACGAGAGATCACAGAAATCAGGGTTTATTTCGATGACCAGACTTATGAGACTTTCGTACCAAACAAGAACTAGTAAATACACATATTCTATTAATATACATTTCCAATCAATCAATTATTTATTCGACGTAGGCTATGAATGAAGAAAGCCATTAACGTCATGTTTTCATTACGGATAACATTTCTTTAAAAAACATCGGGCTTCCCAGGGTTTTAGTGATAAACCCCGTTAGGTGACAGCCCGAAGTTTTTTTTTATTCCCCTTAAAAGTCTTTTTCCCATTTTTTTTCACTACCTTCGCACTCGAAAATGTAGGGACGCGATGTATCGCGTCCGTCAAGTTGACAAGTTGTTCCTTTTTTTCGGACATACACGGGGGCTGTCTCTACAGTGGCATCAAAGGTATTGTCCAAACTCCTACATTCCCGAAGTATTGTCCAAACTCCTTAACTTCAAAACTCCCAAATATTCCACAATGAAGAAATACATTTTAGATCTAACCGTGGTATCAGCAGAACATATTGCCGATAAGTATGTGCTGTTGAGACTCACGTCAGAACAACCTCTTCCCGAGATGCGACCAGGGCAGTTTGCTGAACTGCGTGTCGATGATTCTCCCACCACTTTTTTGCGTCGGCCCATCTCCATCAACTTCGTTGACCGGCAGCGCAACGAACTTTGGTTGCTTATTGCCGCTGTAGGAGATGGGACAATCCGTTTGAATAAACTGCGAATGGGTGATTTTCTCAACTGCGTCATCCCCTTGGGCAATGGCTTTACGATGCCGTCAAGTCCGCAGGAGCACCCCCTGCTTGTTGGAGGTGGCGTGGGGGTGGCACCATTGCTTTATATGGGTGACTGTCTCCGCCAGATGGGATGTCAACCCACGTTCCTGTTGGGGGCACGATCGGATAAAGACTTGCTCGAACGCGAATATTTTGAACGTATCGGACGTGTTTTTGTCACCACCGAGGACGGTTCCTGTGGTGAAAAAGGCTTTGTCACCAACCATTCCATCCTGGAAAAAGAGCATTTCGACCGCATCTATACATGTGGTCCGAAGCCTATGATGATGGCAGTTGGCAAGTATGCCAAGCAGAATCAGATTTTCTGTGAGGTGTCTTTGGAAAACAAGATGGCCTGTGGACTGGGGGCTTGCCTCTGTTGTGTGGAGAAGACCACAGAGGGGAATATATGTGTATGTACTGAAGGACCCGTGTTAAATATTTTCAAATTATTATGGCAAGTCTAAATGTAAAAATAAATGATATGTCCCTAAAGAATCCCGTTATGACGGCTTCAGGGACTTTCGGCTATGGATTGGAGTTCGCAGATTTCATCGACCTCAGTCAGTTGGGTGGCATCATCGTCAAGGGTACCACCCTGCATGCCCGTGAGGGCAATGACTATCCACGTATGGCGGAGACAGCATCAGGAATGCTCAACTGTGTGGGCCTTCAGAACAAAGGTGTGGACTATTTCTGTCAACATATCTACCCCACCATCAAGGATCTTGATACCAATGTCATCGTGAATGTCAGTGGGTCATCTCCTGAAGACTATGCCGAGTGTGCCGCGAGAGTAGACTCCTTGGAGCGGATACCAGCCATAGAATTGAATATCTCCTGTCCTAACGTGAAGCAAGGAGGGATGGCATTCGGTGTAACGACCCAGGGCGCGGCAGCAGTGGTTAAAGCCGTCAGAGCACGTTATCACAAAACGCTTATAGTAAAACTGTCGCCGAATGTGACCAATATCGCAGACATTGCAAGGGCATGTGAGGCCGAGGGGGCCGACAGTGTGTCGCTCATCAACACCCTGATGGGTATGGCGGTTGATATCGAGCGTAGGAAGCCATTGCTCAGCATTGCCACAGGAGGCCTCAGCGGGCCTGCTGTGAAGCCTGTGGCGCTGCGTATGGTGTGGCAGGTAGCCAAGGCCGTTAAAATCCCCGTCATCGGCTTAGGAGGCATTTGTACGGCCACCGATGCCATCGAGTTTCTCATGGTCGGTGCTACGGCGATAGAAGTGGGTACAGCCAATTTCCTCGATCCTGCCATCACCGTCAAAATCCGCGATGGCATTAACGACTGGCTCGACAGCCACGGCTGCAAGAGTGTACAAGAAATTATTGGGGAGATATAAATAAACGTGAGGGCAGCAATTGCTGCCCTCAACCAACACAAAAACTAAACTAGACTTAACTAAATCAGCATGGATTTTCTCAAACCCAAACTAATCGTCTGCAAAAATATGAAATATCTTTTTATTTGTTCTATTTTGGATGTAAAAATTTCCTAAATTAACAAATAATCAACATATTTATACTAAATTTGATACATTTTTTGCGTTATCAGCCAAATAATAGTCTAAAATAACCATGGCAGCCATTGCCTCAACGATGGGCACGGCGCGTGGAAGCACACAGGGATCATGTCGCCCACGGGCTGTGAGTGTGGTAGGTGTACCCTCAATATCGACGGTCTCCTGTGGTTGCAGTATCGTGGCCACCGGTTTGAATGCCACGCGGAAATAGATGTCCTGACCATTGCTCAGTCCTCCCTGAATGCCGCCGCTGTGGTTGGTGGCTGTGCTGATGCGCTCACCATCGTGGATGAAAAGATCGTTCTGTTCACTGCCCCGACCGCAGACACCCGCAAAGCCCTCGCCATATTCGAAACCCTTCACGGCATTGATGCTCAGCATCGCAGCACCGAGTGAAGAGTGCAGTTTGTCAAACTCTGGTTCGCCGATACCGGGACGGCAGCCTTTGATGACACAGGTGATGACACCACCGATGGTGTCGCCCTCGCTCTTCACTTGGCGGATGAGACGGGCCATCTCCTCGGCCTTCTCCGCATCTGGACATCTCACGGCATTACTCTCGATTTGGGTCAAGTCGTAGCGATGATAGTCGCGCTCCAGGGCTATCGGTCCAACCTGTGATGTGTAGGCGCAGATGCTTACCCCCATCTGTTGAAGCACGAGTTTTGCGAATGCCCCACCCACGCAGCGGCTAATGGTTATTCGCGCTGATGTACGGCCACCTCCGCGATGGTCTCTCACACCATATTTTTGGTGGTAAGTATAGTCGGCATGGGAGGGCCGGAAGAGGCATCTCATGTTCTCATAGTCCTGAGAATGGTGGTTGGTGTTGCGCACCAGGAACCCGATGGGTGCCCCGGTGGTCTTTCCCTCGAAGACACCGCTGAGCAGTTCCACACGGTCGGCTTCCTGTCGTGAGGTTGTCAGATCGCTTTGTCCCGGACGGCGACGGTCGAGTTCGTGCTGGATGAAGTCCATATCGACCTCGATACCGGCGGGCATGCCGTCGATTACACCGCCCACCCCCGGTCCATGACTCTCGCCGAAGGTGGTCAGCCGGAAAATGTTGCCGAAGGTATTGCTCATCTTAGCATCCTCCACATCCGCCGCAGCCAGCTTCCTGTCCGCAGTCACCACAGTTGCCGCCGCTGCATCCTCCGCAGCCCTCGCCGCTGAGGAACTTGGCCATGCGCTCAATCTCGGCGTTGGTGGCATCGCGGTGTTCCACCACTTTGCCCACGAAGTGCAGGTCGAGTCCGGCGAGGGGGTGGTTCAGATCCACGGTGATATTGTCGTCGCCGATTTCCACGATGCGCCCCATGAAGCGGTTGCCGTCCTCATTGGTCAGGGGTACAATGGCATCCTCATAGATGTATTTAGGGTCAATTTTGCCATCCACCTTGAAAATCTCCTTGTCGAGTTCCACCACGCGGTCATCCACATACTCTCCGTATGCCTCTGTCTGGGGAATGGTAAAGTCGAAACTGTCATCCTTCGACAGTCCCTCGATGGCATTTTCAAAGGCAGGCAGGCTCATGCCCATGCCACTGATATACTGATAGGGTTGTCCTTCGGCGGTTTCCTCCACCAACTGACGTTCCCCGTCGATGTCGGCGTAAAGTTTGTACGCCACAGCGATGTACTTAAACGTTTTTGTCTCCATGTCTTATTTTTCGTTTATTTCCTTGAGTGTGCAAACTTACACAAAATTTTCCGAAAACCGCAAAACAAATCGATTTTATTGCTTTCTTTGTGTATCATGGGAGTACAGACGTCCTCGCCTGCAACCTATGAATTATTTCTGCTTTATATTTTGTGGTCTACAAACGTTTCAGCCACAAGTCAAAGAAACGGTCATAAATATAAATGATGTAGCCTTCGGTAGAGTGATAGACGAGATCTTTGTCTGTCAAAGCTCATCATGGCAGTACTTTGATAGAAAGGACGCTTGGGAGAACCAAACATCTCATACATCAGATGTTGTCTGTTACCAGAGAAGATGAAATGAACATTATGAATAAATTGGATATGTGAGCGCAACAAGGCCTCTGTGCCTTGTTCGCGATAATCTGCAATGGTTTGAAACTCGTCTATGGCAAAGAAAACTTCCTTGCCGCAATTCTTTAGATATTCAAAGATGCTATCAATGGTATGTTGTGGGTCGGTCACAGAAATAATCAGATCCTTCATATCACTCATAAACAAAGGGATTCCTAAGTTTTTTCTAATT
>JAFZAE010000201.1 GCA_017548385.1 Prevotella sp. | reverse complement strand
CCATCATTATCAATATCACCTACTACTGGAGTAATGACAGTCAATGCCGACTCGCTAGATATGATAGGTTGCGCAATGCTCCATTCCGTAGCTGTCGGGAAGAACACGCAGTTTGCCAAGGTGATATTATCGGGAAGAGGAATATCGGGGGGGTCCACATATACCGTACATTGTCCGTCAGCAACATACTCGAGGGCTCGGAAGGAAATATCATCTATGCCAAAGTCGTTGCCACCGCCTTGGGTATTTTGGTTCAAAATTGTAATGGTCGCTGAAGTAGTATTCCCACTATTCCAAATGACATAATATTGTTCCCAGACATTTAGTTGATTGATACCTGAAAAAATCTCGCCAAGTTGTACTCCATTAATACTGAACTGAAGCTGTGCCACAACATCCGGATCACCAACACTAACATTACATATCCAAGTAGAAAAAGCATAATTGGTATTGGGTGAGACTGCAATCTGTTCTGTCCATACATTAGTTCCAGGTGCTGTCGCTCCATTAATAATCATGAAATTTCCTGACCCCCCATGACCCAATCCAATAAACCCTGGATGATAATTGTTTGCATTTGCACCTACATAATATGTACCTTCAGGCACAAGATTAGTGGTGTATTGGTATGAGGATGTGAACCCGTAGTTACCCGTCTCAAAATCACCATTCACCACTAATTCGGTACTAGAGGGATTGTACCCTGTTACCGTATATGTCGTAGTCACAGCAGGAGAAGCCACAACAGTAGGACCTTCTGTATTCGACAATCCTGCTGCGGGACTCCACTGATAAAAAGTAGCCCCAGATGCCGTCAACGTAACAGATTCTCCTTGGTTAATGTAGGCTACGGGAGGAGTAATTGTTACAGACTGTGCCGAGATGGAACGCCAAATCAATAGTGTAAAGAATAGAAGTGCGTATCTTTTCATGGCATTCCTCATTTGTATTTGTTCTTTGAAAAACTATAACAAGCGTCCTTGTCGGGCATCAGCGGGACAACCAAACCCATGGTAACCTCGATGCCCCTTGGAAAACGCTTTCCCGTAATGTTATACGCATTTACGTTCAAAGGGGATGCCTCGTCATTATGCTCCATTTCGGAAAAGGTGTCAACGAAAGCGTGGTTGTAGGTCGCCTCAATCCTCAGCTGTGCATGATGGCCTTTCATAGGTTTGAAGAATCGTAACCCAAGGCCTGCAAAGGCACCGAGATATAAAGGCTTCATATTGGCTTCTCCAAGATCTGTAGTAAGGTCGGGGCGCGGCAACCCTGGCTGCCGAAGATGTATGCTACCGCCCAAAAGATAGCCCGCATCGCCGCCCGCCACTAAATAAGGTTGGAACCACCGAGCAAGGTTCACACCGATGAGCACCGGCAACCGAAAATCGACATATCTTGATCGGATGGCGTAATCGACTTCACAACCCGAATAATGCGTATAATGGGTCGCCATGCCCCGTTCGACATACATCAATTCGGGAACGATGGAGAACCCCTCCGACAAAGGAAGGTCGACAAAGACCCCTCCGACGGGTTTCAGTGCCATGCTTTGCGGCAGTTCAGACAAACGTGGGGCGGTGAAGGTCATGCCCGCCAAGTTGATCCCACCCTTGAGACCAACAGAAACCTCTCGTGAACCAAAATGTCTGTAACCCTGAGCTGTTGCCGTAAGATGAAAAAGTAGCAAGAAGAAGATGGCTGTACTCCGTTTCATTTTCCCTCCTCCTTTTTGGCCAAGCCATCACCGTCCTTGTAGATGAAGAACTGACCTGGACTTACCACAGCATTGCCTTCGTCACCTGCCACTTCCATCACAATATTCGCAAAATACAAGTTTTTTAATCCCTCGTCATTTTTTTCACCTTTAATGATGACACCACGTTTCATTGTGATTTCATTCTCGTTGACGGAAAGAGTTTTTGTTTCTTGGTAATAAACGGTGAACAAATCGTCGTAACCCACAACAAAGACTGTGTCAGTAAAGGTTTCTGTTGCTTCAGCAAGCACGATTTCTACCACACTATTGTGTTGGTTGGAGAATTTGAGATACATGTTTGGCTCCACTACACCCAAGGGCCAGTTTGGGACGTTTGAATAACACCGTTGTTTAGGGGCAACAACAAAATCGCCCTCGACTTTTGGCGGGACATAGCCTTGAGGGATCTCTCCAAAATGCGTGTTAAAAACATTCCTTAGTGAATCTGGAATGACATCCAAAATGTCATCAACATAGGACTCTGTGCCTAAAAGAATTATGGTGTCTTTGTCATTCTTAGTACAAGAAAAAAACAATAGCAACGGCAACAAAAAGGAGATGTATTTTATCATCTTTCTGGACAAAAAACGCTTTGTGAAATTTTGGAATTGCATTAGAATTATAAAATCTAGGGTCTAGAATTGCAAAAATACAAAATGTTTAGAATCGGTTGAAGAAAATAAAAAAATCGACTCAAATTTGCATTAATCTGAGCCGATTTTTATTAAAACAGAGCTGAATGTCAATCCTCAGGCGTCAACGCCGCAATCATCTCAGCAATCTTGGCCTTCACCTCATCAACGAAATTGTCGGGGTTGAGGTCGGCCTTGAAACTCTTGTCGCGGGCAGCAAACTCAATGGCATTGCGTTCCAATGTCTTCGGGCTGACCACGATGCGCAGCGGCACACCCAAGAGATCGGCATCGGAGAACATCACGCCGGCACTGATGTTGCGGTCGTCGTAGATGACCTCCACGCCTGCCTTCTTCAGGTCTTCGTAGACCTTGTCGGCCACGCGGCGCACATTCTCATCAGCAATGCGCAAAGCGCACACCTGCACTTGCCACGGGGCGATGGTGATAGGCCAGATGGGACCGTAGTCGTCGTGGCTCACCTCGCAGACCGAGGCAATCAGACGACCCACGCCGATGCCGTAGCAGCCCATGATGGGGTATTTCAGCGTGTTGTCGCTGTCAAGGTACTGCATGTTCATCGACTCGGTGTACTTGGTGCCGAGCTGGAAGATGTTACCCACCTCGATGCCACGGCTGATGGTGATGCTGTGCTTGCCGCACACAGGGCAGATGCCTCCAGCGGTGGCCTTGGCCACGCTGTCGTATTTCACCTCACCAAGGTCGCGAGCCATGTTCATGCCCTTGTAGTGGTAGTTCACCTTGTTGGCACCTGCCACAAAGCTATTCAAAGTCTTCAGCGACTCATCATAAACCACGGTAATGCCTTCCGGTAAGCCCTTAGGTCCAATGAAGCCGGCGCAGATGCCCATTTCGGGCGTGACGGTAGCAGCATGCACTTCGGCACACAGCAGGTTGCGGAGCTTGGTCTCGTTCACCTCAAGGTCACCACGCAAGAAGACGATGACCAGCGAGTCGTCCATGTTGCGCTGATAGAGCACAGCTTTGCACGACTGCAGGGGCGACTTATGCAAGAAGTTGCACACATCTTCAATGGTCTTTTGGTCGGGGGTATAGACCTCCTCCAAAGGCTCAATGGGATATTCCTCATTATGCACGATGCAGTCGGCAGCTTCGCTGTTGGAACGGTATCCGCATTCTGGGCAGATCACGATGGTGTCCTCACCAATGTCAGTGAGCAACATAAACTCATGCGACACGCGGCCACCCATCATGCCCGAGTCGGACTTGACGGCCACAACCTGTGGCACGCCAGCTCGAGCGAAAATACGATCATAGGCATGGTATGCCTTGGCATAGTATTGCTCCAAATCCTCCTGTGAGGTGTGGAAACTGTAGGCGTCTTTCATCGTGAACTCACGGGTACGAATCAAGCCTCCACGTGAACGGGGTTCATCGCGGAACTTGGTTTGGATTTGATAAATCATAAAAGGATACTGCGAGTAGCTCTTCGCGGCATCGCGGGCCAGCTGCACGGCAGCTTCCTCGTGGGTCATACCCAGCACCATGTCGATGCCATTACGGTCCTTGAAGCGGAGCAGCTCGGAACCGATGCTGGTGTAACGCCCTGATTCTTGCCATAACGAGCCTGGCATGACGACAGGGAACATAACTTCCTGTCCGTCAATGCGATCCATCTCCTCACGGATGATGTTTTCTATTTTCTTAGCGATGCGTTTGGCCGGCATAAAGAACGAAAACAAACCTGTTCCCACTGACTTGATATAGCCACCACGCACCATCAGCGCCTGGCTATCAAACACACAGTCGGCTGGTGCCTTTTTGAAACGTTCGCCTAATAATGTTGCAACTTTCATTTCAGTATTTCGTAATTAAAATGTTTAACCGATTATTTTACACTGGACTACGGGACGCGAGACTGCGGGACTTTTTATCGTCTCGTGTCTCGCGTCTCGAAGTCTCGCGTCTTTTAAAAACGGCTGCAAAGATACGGAAAATATTAATTCTGAATCATCACCTTTCTCGTCACTACCTTGCCACCGATGACATGGACAAAGTACATACCCGAAGGCAGGTCGCTCACGTCGATGGTGCGCTGGCCGTCCACGCTGAAGCCTTTTACCTTGACACCTTGCGGGTTGATGATGACAACGCTGGCTCTACCCTTTTCATAATCCGTGGTGATGGTCATTTGGCCTCTCGCAGGATTGGGGGTGATGCTCACTTGGAAGGGTTCAGCATCCACATCGGGAAGTTCAGGAACTTCGGTCAGGATGTCGGTGTTGTGGCTATAGGTCACCAATTTACCAGAGACTCTCAAAATCGGGTTGCTGGAGTTCTCGCAATCAGGGCAGCTGTTTTGGCCGCTCACGCAGTCGGGGTAGTTGGGATGGCATTCGTCAACGTAGGTCGGATCGAACTCATAGAGCACGTCGGCGTGGCCATCGGCGAGATAGTCGTCAAGGCTGTAGTCCCACACCATAGTCATACTACCAGGACACCAACCAGCCCTATTATGTGGCCATGTACCATTTTGAGGCTGACATCCAGCAGGATTGGGGTTACAAGTTTCCCACAAATACTGAGTGTAGGTCGTACCACCGTTAATATTGATGTTGTGGGTAGCAGGATAGAACTCAGCGGCATTGCCTGTGTTGTAGGCTCCGT
>JAFZAE010000200.1 GCA_017548385.1 Prevotella sp. | reverse complement strand
TTCAATCGCTATCCGAACTCAGGAGCTCTGAAGGTTCATTATCTTGACATAGAGGAAATCAGAAAAAACCTTGAGGGAGCAGAAAAAATAGAATGCGACGGGAAGTCTCTTATTCGAGTTGACAAGTAAACGAGTTGACTAGTGGTTTGTATTATTACTTGACTTTCGCTAGTAAGGAATGGAAAGGAATAGAAACGTAGTTAAAAGGGAGTTAAAGGGACATTACCCCCGATTTGTTTCGTTTTTTGTGTTGAAATCATTGCAATAGCCAGACTATTGTCCTTTTAACTACCCTTCTATTCTCTTTAACTACTCTTTAACTACAGAGAGTTGAGTGAATGCGAAACTTAAGTTATTATTATTGGGTCAAAAAGCAGAAAAACACTTTAATAATATGGTTTTTTTAAAATAATACTATAACTTTGCATAAGATTAATAACCTATCTCCATAAAAATCAGATAGAACACCCCTTTAATAAGTTGAAATTATGCAATTATTAGACATTATCGTTCCAGGCGAAGATTATCGTCCACGGCCTTATATCGGAAAGCCCATCCAAACAGAACCAGTCAATGCCGTTGATACGATAACCAATAATACCGTACCGGTTGACAGTCTGTCACCTGACACATTGGCTACAGATACCGTCAATACATTGCAAGGTATGGTCAATGGGGCGGGAACAGGAAGCGACGACTCCTCCATGCTCCTTTGGACAGCCCTCGTGGTGCTCGGTGCACTCGCGCTGTGCTTTTATTTCGCATATACTTATAGACGGAAGTTAATAATATAGTTGACTCGTAAACGAGTTGACAAGTAGACTAGTTTTGTTAAAGGAGTTACAGAAGTTCAGACAAATACATTTTGAGATTTCGTTATCTCGTCATCATGACTAATGACAAGAGTCTAAAGTCTAAAAATTTGAGAACCTCTCACTTCTTAAAAAATTACACGTTTTATGAAAATTGAAACTATAATATGTGATGGCGTGATTCGTGCCATCAAAGAATTGTATGGAGCTGATGTGCCAGAGAAGATGGTACAAGTGCAAAAAACCAGAAGCGAGTTTGAGGGGAGCCTCACACTCGTAGTGTTTCCTTTTTTGAGAATCTCGAAGAAGAAACCTGAGGACACCGCTCAGGAAATCGGTGAATGGTTAGTGGCCAACGAACCAGCCGTGGCGGGATTCAACGT
The DNA here is from genome assembly GCA_017548385.1 of Prevotella sp. Lineage (GTDB taxonomy): Bacteria > Bacteroidota > Bacteroidia > Bacteroidales > Bacteroidaceae > Prevotella. The sequence goes on along the minus strand of JAFZAE010000200.1, from coordinate 6,420 downwards.
TGTGAAAGGTTTCCTAAATATGAACATTTCATCAACAGCCTGGGTTGGGTTGCTGAATGATATCCATGCCGATAGTCATTATGGTGAGCGAAAGGCCGATGACAGTTCTCCGCTGGTGATGATAGAATACTCTTCGCCCAATACCAACAAACCTCTCCATCTTGGACATGTGCGTAACAACCTGTTGGGATGGTCTTTGGCACAAATCATGGCCGCCAATGGAAACAAAGTGGTGAAAACCAATATCGTCAACGACCGTGGCATCCATATCTGCAAGTCGATGCTTGCATGGTTGCGTTGGGGCAATGGCGAGACACCTGAGACGAGTGGCAAGAAAGGTGACCACCTCATCGGCGACTATTATGTGGCTTTCGACAAGCACTACCGTGAGGAAGTGGCACAGTTGAAGACACAATTTGAGGCTGAGGGCATGGATACCGAGGCAGCAGAGAAAAAAGCCAAAGAAGAGGCTCCGCTTATCAAGGAAGCCCATGATATGCTCGTGAAATGGGAGCAGGGCGACCCAGAGGTGCGTGCATTGTGGGAAAAAATGAATAGTTGGGTCTATGCCGGATTTGATGAGACATACAAGGCACTTGGTGTGGCTTTCGACAAGATCTATTATGAGTCGGAAACCTATCTTGAAGGCAAGGCAAAAGTGGAAGAAGGACTGAAGAAAGGACTTTTCTTCCGTAAGGACGATAACAGTGTGTGGGCAGATCTCACTGCCGACGGACTGGACCAGAAATTGCTGCTACGCTCCGACGGCACGTCGGTATACATGACTCAGGATATTGGCACCGCTGATATGCGCTTCCGCGACTATCCCATCGACAAGATGATTTATGTGGTGGGCAATGAGCAGAACTACCACTTCCAGGTGCTGTCCATTCTCCTCGACCGTTTAGGCTTTAAATGGGGCAAGGAACTGGTGCATTTCTCTTACGGCATGGTAGAACTGCCCCATGGCAAGATGAAGAGCCGCGAGGGTACGGTGGTGGACGCCGACGATTTGGTGGCCACGATGATTGCCGATGCCCGCCAATTGAGTGAGGACAAGGTGAACAAACTTGAGGGTATCAGCGAGGAAGAGAAAAACGAAATTGCACGCATCGTAGGTTTGGGTGCATTGAAATATTTCATTCTGAAAGTGGATGCCCGAAAGAATATGCTGTTCAATCCTGAGGAGAGCATTGACTTCAACGGAAACACGGGACCTTTCATCCAATACACCCATGCCCGTATCCGTAGCATCCTACGTAAGGCACTTGCCGAGGGTATTACCATCCCCGAAATGCTGGATGCTTCGTTGCCAGTGAACGAAAAGGAAACGGAACTGATTCAGAAGATGAGCGAATATGGTGCTGCCGTGGTACAGGCAGGCAAGGACTATTCTCCTAGCGGCATTGCCAACTACTGCTACGAACTGACCAAGCAATTCAACCAGTTCTACCACGATTACAGCATCCTCAATGCCGAGACTCCTGAGGCAAAGACCCTCAGACTGGTGCTTGCTGCCAACGTGGCAAAAATCATCAAAAACGGAATGGCACTCCTTGGTATTGAAGTACCAGAGAGAATGTAGTCTTTTAACTACCTTTCATTTTCAATAACAATGCCCAAAGAATTGCAGAATCCTCCCTCATGGCGCAACGACACCGTGTTGCCGTTGCCGCCAGAGGTAAGTGCCGATGCCTGGGCGGTGGATGCCGCCTGCTCAGGTAATCCTGGCATGATGGAATATCAGGGCATAGATTTGGCTACTGGTGCCCAGGTGTTCCATTTTGGCCCTATTTTCGGCACCAACAACATCGGAGAGTTCTTGGCCATTGTCCATGCATTGGCACTCATGGAACAGCAAGGCATCCACAAAACCATCTACACCGACAGTTATAATGCCATCGTTTGGGTAACCAAACGTAAGTGTAAAACAACTCTTGAGCGTAGTGAGAGGACACAAAAACTCCACGAAATCATTCTCCGTGCAGAGAAATGGCTATACAGCCATCCCATCCAAATCCCTATTATCAAATGGGATACAACAAGATGGGGTGAGATTCCTGCCGACTTCGGGAGGAAGAAATGATATTTGAGTTTGTGAGTTTGTAAGTTTATGAGTTTGTGAGTTTGTGAACTCAAAAACTCAAGAACTCAAAAAACTATTTCCTCACAAAGACTGGAATGTGGGCAATATCGACTGGAGTGGTGACAGTTTGCCCCCCCCTATAATGCTGCCCAGTATGGTAGTCACGCCAACCACCCTTATTCTTTGGAAGGTAAGTCTTCCATTCGGTCACTCCTGGCTCCGTCACGGGACTGATGAGCAGTGAAGGACCAAACATATACTCATATTTTTGTTGTAGGGCCTCTGGGTCGTTGGCAAAGTCGAAGACGAGAGGACGCATCAGCGTATAACCTTCAGTGGTGATACGCTCGGCACATGTTTCGATATATGGCCGCAGTTTCTCACGCTCCTTGATACATTCGGCAATGATAGCCTGTGCCTCGGGACCATAGTTCCACGGCTCTGTGTTGCTCATATATCCATGTACGCGCATCAGTGGAAGATAGACACTGGTCTCTATCCACCGAAGCATTCGCTCAATATAGTCTTTGTTGGTATATTGGTCGTGAGGACGGAAGAAACCACCGGCATCATAGGTCCACCAAGGGATGCCCGCAGCCTGTATGCCAAGTCCGGCGACTATCTGTCGACGGAATGTTTCCCAGTCGTTACCTACATCGCCACTCCAAAGGGCAGAACCATAGCGTTGGATGCCGGGGAAACCGCAGCGAGTGAGAATCATCGACTCCTTGCCGGCCTTTTTCAGCCCTTCATAGACGGTCTTGTTGACCAATAGCGGATAGACATTGCGAACCTGTTCACCTGACCATTTGCCATTGTTCACACGGCGTCCCACCAAATCATCATTCTCTGGTTCTGTCGCATCCTGCCACCAAGCATCGATGCCTAAGGGCACCAATCGCTCGCGGAAATTTTTCCAATAGGCTGCTGCAGCATCAGGGTTGAAAAAGTCTATCCAGTCGGTGCCGGGAATGTAGTAGTTGCTGCGCTCCATCTCACGTCCTACCACCGAGTTCTTGTCTATCTTCGACCATACGCTGACCATCAGACGGACATCCATTTGGTGGAGACTGTCGGTGAGTGCCTTCGGATTGGGATAAAACTCTTCATCAAACTGCATAGAGTTCCATCCATATTTTCCCCAATATTGCCAGTCTTGGACGATGACGCTCAAGGGAATCTGCTCGTCGCGGAAATGGTTGGCGGTCTGGAGGATTTCTTCAGATGAGTGGAAACGCTCACGGCAATGGATATATCCAAGTGCCCATTGGGGCATCTGAGGACATTGGCCTGTCAGTTCACGATAGGTGGCGATGATTTCATCAGGGGTACCAACAAAAATGGTATAGTCCACCGCATTGGCAACGGGTGAGCGGAAAACAGTCTCGTCGGTCACCATCCCATAATAGAGCACAGGCACATCGTCTTTGGTCAATTCTGCCGACAGCGTATGATGTCCGGCATCTAAATGGACGATGGTGGATGCAGTGGGAGGCAGCCAGAGGTTTTGCATGTCGATGACGGTCTCGCCGTCGATGACCAGGTTGTGGCGGCGGGCCATCTTCTGTCCCACATCAAGTAGTAGCGTATATTCGCCGCTTTCCTTGATGTTGATGGATGCCTCGAAGATATGACGCTCGCGGATTTCACGCTTGCCGCCTTCTGTCGACGTGACATTCACCTCCTCGCGCTGTCCTGCTTCTTGGCGTTTGATTAGTTTCACGCTTTGGGTACAAGGGTTGAATTCGGTCATTCCGTAGTTGTTCCACAGAATGCCGTAGCCCTTACTCGACAGAAGCATCGGGATGGAGATTTGGGTGTTTACTTGTGTCAAACGACGGGACAAACCGCGAACGTTGCTATAGCCATCCTGAAACTGTCCTAATCCGAAAAGATATTCATCCTTGGCGGTAGTGAAACCTAAGGTAGCCTCAAAGGCTGGTTCGCCGGCAGAGGTGGTCGCCTGTAACTGATGTCGGGTGGTGGTGAAGACCGTTTTCCCTCTTTTGTCTTTCACCCGTAGCACCTGACCGTCGGCATCCCATTTCACTTTGATGTCACTCTGCTGTACTTCGTCATTCTTCACATAAAGCCAGTCGGGTAGGGAAGGCAAGGGCTGCTCGCCATCAATGGTATATTGGACTCTCACGGCATTCCGTGCAACGGCTTTCACTGTGATTTTCCCCTTGTCGGATGGTCCTGCCATCATTGATAACGAAAGTGCCAATAGCATCGTTATCCCCAGTATTTTTTTCATATTCTTTTGTTTTATCTACTTAGCACGGCCAAAGATACAAAATATAACGGAAATAGAATTGTTCCCCAAAACTATTTTGTTCAATGATTGAATAGTATTCCGCTCTCTCGTCCCCATGAGCGCCTTGCAATTTCATCATTTGTCCTCTTCATATGACACTAATTCTTTATCCAGAGGTATTTTATATGGTTCACCTGGTTTTCCCTGAATATAATAATGTTTTGCCATATGTTCGTCAAAGGTTTCAACAAAAGCTGCTCGAATTTTGGCCAATATAGTATTCAGATAATTATTTCCTATGCCCTCCATCTTTTTGATACTTTCAGACATTCTGGGCGTTAGATTTTCCACATTGCTTGTTTTCTTATAGAAGTAGACCAACTCCTTGTGATATTCATCCAATCTCTTAAGAATAATTCCTTCAGGATGATATAAGAAGAGAAGATATACAGCCTTTTGTTGTGCCGTCATTTTTACTTCTATGTTATTGTAATCAGGAAGTAATATTCTCAAATTGTCTGTGATATAAAGTCGTGAAATTTTCTCATATTTATCTATTAATTCACGAATAACACCAATAGGAATACCAAGGAGAATAAGATGCTCAATTTTCCTTTCCAATGACTCCAAGACATCTTCAACATCTTCTTCGGGCTTTTTTATTATACATGGAACAACATCATCAATTGAAACATCTCTTTCCTCAATTGAAAATCTAACGCCTGAATCATAGTTGTGGCTTTTTTTACCGACCTTCGGAAAATGTGATGTCTTTTCTTTAATATCAAAGATTACATCATAGAAATATCGCATACCGAGATTCCATTCTCCAAATCCCATCCAAATCGTCTGACCAGAGAAAATCCACTCATCGTTTTCTATTCTGGGAGCAAATAAGAAACTTGGTTGAATCTTTTCTCTGTTTTCCTGGTGGCTCATGAAGTTAAGTAGGAAACTGCTTCGTAGCTTAGTCTGCCCTAACGCCTCTTCTGTCAGATAGGGCGCATAGTACAACACCTTCTCCCTAACATCATTTTCCAGAAAAAGCATTGGCAAATAAATAAAGTCTAGTCCCGACCAACAGAAGACCTCTTTGAACCAGTTATAGTGAGCTCTTATCAGCGCATTGATGCGCTCATCATATTGATTCTCGATATATATAACCTGTTTACTTTCAGGTTCAAATGGCAGATCCTTTAGTGCTATTGAATATTTCATTGTCTATGGTTATAAAAGAGATTGTTACTTAACATATACATGACAAAAAATGTCCTTTTCTCTACTTCGTTGCTCTCATTTATAGTGTTGGTTTTCAACCACACCTTTTCTGCTTATTCTCTTCCTATTGATTCACCGTATCCCAAAAACCGGACTCCAAGTCAAACCACAACTCTTCTCCCTTCTGCATATAGAACCTGTTAGGACTATTGATGATAAATTGATCAAAATCTTTTTCGATGTCACCAAACTTGTTGTCTTCGAGATCTCCATCGTAGATGATGATGCCATACGGAGAGATTGTGTCAATGAGCTTGACTTTAATTCGTTTTGATACGTAATCAATGTCTGTAATCTTACCTTTGGGCAATGCGTCGTAGTTCTCTGCTTCAAACCAAATCTTTTGTTCCTCCGAAGTCGAGCAACCATAAGGATACTGAAAATAAACTAATTTGCCCTTTGTGCAACCTCCTTCCTTAAATTCGCGTTTTGTCTTACGGACATCTTTATTCATATTATACTTGAGTTTAACCCATAACCGCCTCAGTGGACTTTTAATTACTTTATGTTTTCTAGGAGTTGGAGTGCTTGCTTCAATATCATTTTCAGTAGAATAATCCAATCCTTGAATCTTTTTCTTATAGTATGCTTTCAAAATTATATCCGACATATCATCAGGGTGGATTACTTTTCTGTCGAGAAAATACCGCTGAAGGCGGGAACCTCTCCATAACCCCCAATTGTTCCTAATCCACATTCCTAAGCTATGATGACATGTGACGCGAAAATCATCCAAGGATAGGGAGTCGGTAATGTAGCGTTTATCTTCGATGCTAATGATTATGTCTAATGAGTCAAT
>JAFZAE010000199.1 GCA_017548385.1 Prevotella sp. | reverse complement strand
TAAAACCCGTAATTTTGCACCGCATTTGTGAAATGCAGTTTATTGATTACAAGGAAAGGTGCTCGAGTGGCTGAAGAGGCACGCCTGGAAAGCGTGTGACCGACAAAATCGGTTCGTAGGTTCGAATCCTATCCTTTCCGCTGAACAGAAACGAGGGATGTGCCGATTGGCACATCCCTCGGTTATTATTGTTTGTTTATATTTGCGAACAAACACGGGACTACATTATTTACCCCAATTGCCAATCCACTTATCCAAGTCGATTTCCGAATAGGACTCTGGAGCGACACGCACCAAGGTGTTGGCATCGGTTTTGCCAAGCAGGAACTTGTCTATGAAAGCCTCCACCTCAGGATACTGGCTTGAGGGCAACTGACAGTGACCATGACCTGCGACGATGGAATAGCCGACACGATCGGCGATGCCAAACTTTTCCCAAACCTTCATGGCAGCATTCATCGAGACATATGCGGCGGGGTCGGCGAGCCACTCATAATCGGGATTGCCCAGCATGAGCAAGGCGCGAGGACATACCATGGCAGCCAGTTCGTGATGGTCGTGTGGCAAATAAGCCACATTCTCGCCACCGAAGTTTTCTTTCAAGGATTCCTTAAACCAATGGTAGTCGGTATTGTCGATACCCTCCACAGCCTTTGCGCCAGGACGTGCATTCATCCAACTTGAATAGCGCCATGCTGCCGCACCACCGCCACCGGGTTCCTGTGAAATAACCAAAGCCACACGCTCGTCGAAGGCACCACAAAAGAGTGCCATTTTACCAGCATATGAACATCCTGTCACTCCGATATGCTTCATATCAATCTTCGTGATTTCTGGTCCGAGTTTCTGTAGGCCATCGAGCAGTCGGCTCAGTCCCCATGCCCATTCACTATAGGCACCATTCTCTGTCAGTTCAGGATAAAGGCGGTCGAACTCATAATTTCCACGTCCGTCAGGTTTTCCAAACTGGGAGTAATTGTTCACCTGCCTCTCACTGAACACCATGGTGGCAATAGGTCGTGAGGAAAAGATTGCCGGTGGCAATGAAATGCCGCTAGTGCCAATCATCAATGCGTAGGGAGGCTGCCCCACCGTGGGGTATTTTATTGTTGCACGTAGGTTCAAAGTCTGCCCGTTGACGGTGACACTGACATTAAGGGTATTGTCATTCAAATCCGCTTTGACATCAGAGGCATTTACGACGGGTTTTGTGCCTATCTCATAGTGCTGGATTTCCTTGGCAATCTCACCACGTCGCTTGCTCCATTGGGAGAATTTCTTCACCCTACCCTTCCCGCTGGACCACACCAATGGGTCGGGAAGCGCTTCGCATTTTCGAGCATTCTCCCTTGTTGGGAGAACAGGATTGGCATTCGCGCCCGTGTTTTCAACTGAATACACCAAAGGTATTTCTTTTGACTTCTTTTTTTGTGCCGACACGCTCAATGAGCATGCCAGGCAAAGGATGAGTAATGATAGGAATCGCATGAGATATTTGTTGTTAGATGATAGAGACATGATTTATCGTTTTCGAAAAGGAGACTGTTGCGAAGGCAAAACCGTCGCTTACGGAGAAACTATTGGAGATAATGAAATTTCTTCATTTTACAAATTTCTTTCTCCTACTCCCACTCGATGGTTGATGGTGGTTTGGAGGAGATGTCGTAGCAGACGCGGTTGACACCACGGACTTTGTTGATGATTTCATTGGAGACTTTCGCCATGAAGTCGTAAGGCAGATGTGCCCAGTCGGCGGTCATGGCATCGGTGCTGGTGACAGCACGGAGTGCTACGGGATGCTCGTATGTGCGTTCATCGCCCATGACACCCACACTGCGTACAGTGGAGAGGAGCACAGCACCAGCCTGCCAAATCTTATCGTAGAGGACTTCACCATCCTCACAGACATATTGCAGCATCGACTCGATATAGATATCATCGGCATCTTGAAGGATGCGCACTTTCTCGGGGGTGATGTCACCAAGAATACGGACGGCCAAACCCGGTCCAGGGAAAGGATGGCGTTTGATGAGACGCTCAGGCATACCTAGTTGATACCCAACCCTGCGGACTTCGTCCTTGAACAGCCACTGGAGCGGCTCACACAGTTGGAGGTGCATCTCCTTGGGCAGTCCGCCGACATTATGGTGGCTCTTGATGACCATGCCTGTGATACTGAGGCTCTCGATACGGTCGGGATAGATGGTACCCTGTGCGAGCCATTTAGCATCGGTGATTTTCTTGGCCTCGGCATTAAACACCTCGATGAAATCGCGGCCAATAATCTTGCGCTTCTGCTCTGGGTCGCTGACACCCTTCAAATCGGCAAAGAACTTCTCACTGGCATCCACACCAATAACGTTCAATCCCAATCCCTTGTAGGCATCCATCACCTTCTGGAACTCATTTTTCCGCAACATACCATGATCAACGAAGATACATGTAAGTCTGTCGCCGATGGCACGGTTGAGCAAGGTGGCACATACCGAGGAATCGACACCGCCACTCAGTCCGAGAATAACGCGGTCGTTGCCCAACTGCTTCTTCAGTTCTGCCACAGTAGTCTCTACAAAGGAAGCCGGACTCCATTCCTGTCGGCTTCCGCAGATGTCTACGACAAAATTGCGCAGCAGCTGCTTGCCCTGTGTGGTATGAAACACCTCGGGATGGAACTGCACTGCCCAC
>JAFZAE010000198.1 GCA_017548385.1 Prevotella sp. | reverse complement strand
CTTGTCACTTTGTCGGTGGCAAATACCGGCATTCGTTTATGTGTTTCATCGAGTGCTTCGATAATGAGATTTGCTTTTCCTCTTGTAACCAGTTTAAAGAGCCCTGGCTTTCCAGCCACTGATAAAATAGTTGTTTGCATTGATGTTATTATTAATGTTATTGATTGTTATTATTATTGAATACAAATTTCATTTTTCTATAAGAGTAGCAACTTGTCAGTTCAATTGGTTTAAAGCCTTCAAAATGACTTTGATTTGCTTTTTAAGGGAATGTCGTCCGTCATTGATGATTTCAAAATCGGCAAGTTGTCTTACCTTTTCCTGGGGCATCTGCTTCGCAATCCACTCCTTGGTACGTTTTCTGTCGATACCGTCGCGTCGCATGACCCTTCTGATACGTGTCTCCAATGGTGCGGTGACACACACCACCCGATCGACATATTTCTGAAAGCCACAATCGAACAAAATGGCACTCTCCAACCATGTCATCCCCGAGGCAATGAAGTCGCTTGCCACAGCAGGATGAACGATACTATTGATAAGTTTTTTATTTTGCTCCGATGTCAAAAGGAACTTGGCTACGGCCGCTTTGTTGAGCACACCATCAACATATGTATCCTCACCAACCACTTCAGTGAGTTTTCGCTTAACGTTGTCATCGGTGGCCATCAGTCTCTTTGCCGCATCATCGCAGTCATACACTTCTATGCCTTGTTCACGAAGTAACTGGCAGACATATGATTTGCCGCTTCCGATGCCCCCTGTGATAGCGACTTTCAAGTAATCATTCTGTCTTTTGCACATATCCCCTTTTATCTTCCACCAGATATTTCACACTTCCAATAGAGAGAACAGGATTCTTTACCGAAGATGGGTATTGTGTTAGTTGAAGCTTCAAATAGTTCGCCGTCTCGTTCCCAGCGATTTCATCATAATTGACAACCACAGTGAATTGTGACACATCCATATGATTGAGCAAGTTGGCTCCAGTGGCGAATTTGATGCGTACAGAAGACGGTAATGTTCGCAACACCTTGTCCTCGGGCACTCCAACAGCCTCTATAGGCACCTCTACGCTCCCTTCGGTTAGTACATCAGCCCTCACATCGAGTGTCACTTCATGAGGCAAGCACTTCACCCCATTGATTTTCTGAAGTGGAATCTTCTTTTTCTCGTGGTCTATCACTCCTGTAATATTGAAATATTGTGTTTTGATAGACGAGATTTGCTTCAGTTCATCAGAAGTGGCATAGATGGTTACACTATCGGGGGAAACAAATTTACTGACGATGAACGACCGTGCATCTGCCGCGACATTCCCATTCATCTCTACTGGCACTTTCTTGTAATCGCCATAATTATAATAAATATCGATTTTTTCAGGTTTTACAGTCAACACCTGGGTAGAACTCTCCATTCTTGATTTTATGAGTTTCACTACCTCTGAAGCAGGTACGACCCCATGTCCATCCCCCTTGTGGTATACACCGAAATCCACCGTGATGGGTGGTTTGTTGTCAAAATAATAACCCATCAGGTTGTATCCATTGTCGCGCACCATCACTCTCAATGTGTCTATACCATCATTGATAAGCATAACATTGGGCGGAACATTGGCTATTTGGACTGGTATGAGAATTTCTCTCTCCATCGGCTCTCTCAAGGAGATGGCAAGCCAAAACACCCCACTGACAGCAAAAAAAAACAAAAAGACTAAGAACTTCTTGTTAATTAGTTTGTACAAGAAGTTCCTAAACTTTTTTTTCTTTTCGTTATTTTCCACTTTTGACAATCGTATGATTTAATGTAAAATTTGGGCATACAAGAAGTATGCCCCTACAGCGAAAGCTCACGAACTCAAAAGCTTATTTCATCTGTTGGTTTTGCATCGATACGGGGTCGGCAAAGACATACGACCTATCTACTTCGATGACGACACCTTTGGCAATTTCTACCTCAATCTTATTTCGTTCGTTGTCAATTCTTTTCACGGTCCCATAGATGCCACCGCCCGTGACAACTTTGCTTCCCTCTGTAAGTGAGTTTTGGAAATTACGTATTTCTTTTTGTTTTTTCTGCTGCGGCCTAATCATAAATAGCCACATCACAGCGAAGATGGCAACCATCATCAAAATCATGGTCATTCCACCACCACCCGTAGGTGCTTGTTCTTGCAATACAATTGTATTAAACATTTTCTTGATATTTAATTGATTAATATATAATTTTTTTAAGTCTCACTTCTTCCCTCTTGGTTCACCGATAGGTTTGAGGAGTTTTCCTGTCTCCACCAAATACCTCGCGATAGTGTCGAGCATCCCATTGATATATCCACCACTTTTCACCGTGCTATAGAGTTTTGCCAAATCCACATACTCATTGATAGTTACACTGATGGGGATATTGGGAAAGGTCATCATCTCAGCAATGGCTATTTGCATAATGACCACGTCCATGTATGCCAGACGTGAGAAATCCCAGTTTCGTGAAGCATCACTCATATACTGCTGGTATTGATCGGCATTGAGTATGGATGCCCTGAAAAGTTTACAAGCGAATTCACGATCTTCATCGTCGTTGTACTCTGGCAGCAATTCTTGTTTCCTACCGTTAGATGGGTCGAATCGCTTAATGGTCTTGAGTACGAATGTGTCGACCACCTCCTTGTCATCATTCCAGTAGAGGCTTTTTTCCTCAAGAATGGCATCAAGGTCTTCGTTCTCCTGAATAATGGTCTTATACAATTTTCGCCATACTTCTCTGTCGGCTTCGTATGAATCCTCTTCTGCTGCCATGTATTCCTGGTATATCTGGCTGTTTTCGACGAGGTTGCACATTTTACGTACAAATTCTATGTCATCGTTCCATGTAATTTTTTGTTGGTCAGCATAGTCGAGTAACATCTGGTTTTCTTCGAGTTGTAGCGCGAATCTATTGTCAACGAATTTCCTTGGCGGCATTGGTGTTCCTTCCCTTTTAGCCCTTGTCTCGTTGACATCCACCCGGTGTCTCATCTCCTTTGAAATTGCCACGACAAGCAACAGCAAATGGTTGTAAAGTGAATACGACTTGGAGAGACTGTAAAGCAGTTCGCCCTCAGCCTTGAGCAATTCTTTTCCTCCATTCTGATAGTATGCGTAGGTTAACTGTACGATTTTAATCCTGATCAATTCTCTATTTATCATGCGCTGAGATATGAAAATTAAAGGTTGTGTTTTGTCTTTCGTCGTAATATGTTGCAAAAATAGGAATTTTTCGTTTTATATGCAAGAAAAATTTAACGTTTTATCCGTATTTTTTGAATTTTTCAGTTTTTCATTTTTTATTTTCAGAATAAATGTGTAATTTTGCACCGCTTTTTTTGAAGCACACTATTTTTCTCGTGTGATGGCGAATTAAGCACAATTAAAATTCACTTAATTTAGAGTAACACAATTATTTAAAATGAAAGAAATTAACGTTAAAGGTCAACTTCGTGAGGCCACAGGTAAAAAAGCCTGCAAACTTCTTCGCAAAGAGGGACTTATTCCCTGCAATCTTTATGGTGAGACAAAAGACGAGAAAGGTCTTCCTCAGGCATTAGCATTTGCTTTGGATGCTGTAGACGTTCGCAAACTCGTTTACACACCACATATCTATGTTGTGAACATTGAGTTAGAAGGCAAAGTCCGCATTGGTGTGATCAAGGAAATCCAGTTCCATCCCACAACTGATGCAGTTTTGCACATTGACTTCTATGAGACCAATCCTGAGAAACCCATCACCATTGGTATTCCTGTTCACTTGGTAGGTCTTGCACAGGGTGTTCGCGATGGTGGTCGTATGAACCTTTCTATCCGTAAGATTGAAGTCACCGCTCCATACAAGCAGATACCTGAATTTCTGGATGTCGACGTCACTCCACTTCGTATTGGCAAGAGCATCAAAGTTGGCCAGCTGAGTTATGAGGGTCTTGAGATTGCCACAAGCAAAGAAGTTATTGTCTGCTCCGTGAAGATGACCCGTGCCGCCTCCAAGAACGTTGTTGAGGAAACAGAGGAAGAGGCTGCCAACTAATCATTTCCATCAATGGACAAATTTCTCATTGTGGGCCTTGGGAATCCGGGTGCAGAATATGCCCCAACCCGCCACAACGCAGGATACATGGTATTGGACGCCTTTGCAAAGGCGTCCAATGTTGTTTTTGCAGACCGTCGCTACGGCTACGTCTGCGAAACGACACTTCGTGGCCGCAAGTTAATACTCCTAAAACCCACGACCTACATGAACCTCAGCGGCAACGCAGTGCGCTATTGGTTGAATAAGGAGAACATTGACGAGAGCCATATGCTGGTGGTGGTCGACGACTTATCACTTCCCCTTGGAACTTTGCGCCTGAAGGCCAGTGGCAGTGCTGGTACACACAATGGTCTAGGACATATCCAACAGTTAATTGGTCAGCAGTATCCTCGTCTACGTCTTGGCATTGGCAATGAGTTCCCCCGTGGAGCACAGGTGGACTTCGTACTGGGTGCTTTTACCGATGAGGAACAGACTGTGCTTCAGCCCGTGATAGAGACAGCTGTAGAAATCATCAAGAGTTTTGTGCTCGCTGGTATCGACATCACGATGAATCAATATAACAAGAAGAGGAGTTCAGGAGTTTAGGAGTTTGGGAGTTTAGACAATACCATATTTATTGAAATAGATGTGATGGTATTTTTATAATTGACGCAAAGTTAATCATCATGCAAGAAGCGAGAATTGACAAATGGCTTTGGGCCGCACGCATTTTCAAGACACGTTCCATTGCCGCTGACGCCTGTAAGAATGGTCGTGTTACCATAGCAGGGATGAACGTAAAACCTTCCCGCCCTATAAAAGTAGGCGAAGTCGTAGATGTGAAGAAACCGCCCATCACCTATTCGTTTCGTATTCTGCAATGCATTGAACAGCGTGTCGGTGCCAAACTCGTGCCTGAAATTTATGAGAATGTTACCGACCCCAAGCAATACGAGATTCTAGAGATGAGCCGTATCAGCGGTTTTGTTGACCGTGCCCGTGGCACTGGCCGCCCCACAAAAAAAGATCGTCGCCAGATAGATGCCTTTGTAGAGCCAGCAATGTTTGGATTTGATGAGGAGGAGGAAGAGGATGAAAAAGAAGGAATTTGAAAATACAATCTATTAAAGATTGATAATTATATTAAAAGCCCGAATTACACGATTTCGTCTAATTCGGGCTTTTTATTGATGAGTCAAAAGATGTTGCTGTTACATCATCTATCTTATTTCTCATATTTTTAATCTACCATCATCGGGCCGCCAAAGCCGCCACCGGGACGACCGCCTCCAAAGCCGCCACCGAAGCCGCCACCGCCACCGGGACGACCGCCGCCAAAGCCGCCAGGACGGCCACCGCCAGGCATTCCACCACCGGGCATTCCACCGGGCATTCCACCTGGAGGCATACCAAAACCTGGGCCACCCATACCTTGACGTGCCTGTCTGTTGCCGAAGAGGTTCATGCGATAAATCACATGGAGCATAATGTAACTGTTGACACTATTGTATTCGGTATCACTACGCTGCATAGAGTTGATGACACGGCTGAAGTTGCTCTGCTCGTGCAGGATGTCGTAGAATTGCAGCATCACTGTCAACGGTTTACCTTTCAGGAATCCATGGCTAATCTGAGCATTCCAAATCAGCTCATTGGTATTCATCGAGTTGTCATTATAGCCTCTGCGAGAATTCTCAGAGATACTTGTCGAGAAGCTCGTTCCCCAATCAGTGGTGACGTTTACATTCACACCATATGCGAATGTCCATGTATCCATATTGCTAGCACTTTGCAATTTGTTGCGAGCATGGGTATAGCTGACCATACCGTTGGGTTCTATCTCGAGCCAACCACTGCGGTACGACATCGAGAGTCTCTCGGTAAGTGTAGTAGAACGTGTGGTGTTTTTCTGAGAAACCAACCTCTCATTGTTGAAGAGATAACTCACATTGTTATTATGGCTCACCATAGAGAATGTATTAATATTGAAGTAGCCCAAAGAGTCAACAGCAAAATTATACATGAATGCACCGTTGATGTTCCAGTCGCCACTGATATTTTCTGGCCTTGTAGTGCGCCTTCCTGTATCAGCATCATATTTCACCATACTGCTGATGTTGTTGCTTGTGGTGCTGTAGTTAAGGAAGGTCATTATCGACTGCAAGTGGTTCTGGATATAGTTATTATAATTGAGTCTAAAGCTGTTGGTGAACGACGGCTTCAAGTTGGGATTACCAACTCTAATATCCATAGGATTGGTATTATCCACAATTGAGAGCAGGTCACTCATGTTAGGCTGCGAGGTTGTACCACGATAGTTGATTCTCAAGTTGCTGACTTGTGAAAATCTGTAGCGGAAGTCCAAGGTTGGTGTCATGTTGGTGACATTTCTCACAGCCATGGTGTCAACACCCAGATAATGTTGCTCATAACGTGTCCGCTGTGGCTGCACCATAAATCCTGCATTGAGCTGGAACTTAGGATCAATCCAGCGATAAGTGAGTTGGATATTATGAGTATAGGTTGTATATTCCTGGTATCTACTCAAGTCTTGCCTGAAATAATTGTCAAGAGGTTCATCGAGCCTTGAGAGGAAGGGTTCCCACGTACGATAGCGCGGTATGATATCCAAGAAGTTTTTTCCTATATTTGAAAAGTCATATGTAGCGCGGTCGCTCTCATTATAATTATACCGATACTGATAGCTGAATTGCAGATACATTGCCTTTGCAATTGGCTCGCTATAGGTAGTCTGAATGGCATAGCCATGTGTCTTATTGGGCGTAAGATTATAACGGTTGGTGTTTGTTTGATAGGTAGAGTCGAGACCTACCTTATTGAAATCTACTTGACTCACAGAGAGTTGTGTGTTATCGCGATCACTGTAGTTTCCGTCCAATCTCAATGTGATATTCCTTCCCCTATTGTTGAGCTTGCGATTGAACTGCAACATACCATTGGCAGAAGTTGTCTTTCCGTATGAGAGGTTGATATTCTGCTGTTTGTTAACCAATACGCTGTCATTTGCCAATCTTTGGAGGTCCTCTGCTGACAGCGGGTTATCTACATAGAGGAATGGGTCATCGTTGTATGTGGCAGAAATTGATGTCTGGTTGCCATCGTTGGTAGAATGGGTAATCGAAGGCCGGAACATAATGTTGGTCATGGAGTCAGGCGTCCACTCCACACGCATTTGCCCATTCCAGGAATTGTTACGGGTATAATTCTGGTTGATGCTGTTTGTGAACGACTTTGTCAGTCCGACGAAGCTCTCTGTGGACTGTTTTGAGTATGTGTCACCATTGTTGTGGTTCCATCTGACGCTGAAGTCCAGAATCAAACGATCGGTTTTCTCATAGTTGAAGTTCATACCTATCATTTTCGAGATGTTCAGACCCTGTCTGCCACCGCCAAAGTTTCCTCTGCCACCACCGCCGGCACCGATACCCATGTCATTGGTGTTGTTGGCATTCCCCATGAACATGATGCGATATTTATCATTGAAATATGCCGCCATGATTCTCTCAGCAAAGCGGTCTTTTGTACCAATGCCCAAGTCGGCATTGCCAAAGAATCCTTTGTTCATACCGACCTTGAGTCCGAAGTCGAGAACAGTCTGCTCATCGCCATCATCAATACCTGTGATACGCGATAAGTCGCTCTTCTCGTCGAAGACTTTGATACGGTCAACGATGGATGTAGGTAGGTTTTTCATGGCAGTCTGTGTGTCACCGGTCATAAACTCCTTGCCGTCAACTTTGATTTTCCTAACCTCCTTGCCGTTAATGGTGATTTTTCCATCATCACCCACTTCGGCACCCGGTATTCGCTTGACGAGTTCCTCCACGACCGAACCCTCAGGCACACGATATGCCGAAGCATTATAGACGAAGGTGTCTTCTTTGACAACGACTTTAGGTGCTTTTCCCACTGCCGTAACCTCTTTCAGCAAAACAGCATCGGTTTTCATGCTGATTTTACCAAGACTCAAGTCCTTCCCACTTGTTACTTTGATATTTTTAACAATCGGCGTATAACCTACACAAGTCATTTTAAGTAGGTAATTGCCTGATGAGGGAGCCTGGATGGTGAAGAAACCGTTATCGTCGGACATCACGCCCTTTACCACGGTGCTATCCTTTGTCATAAGTTGCAAGGTAGCGCTAATAAGTCCCTCGTTGGAGTCCTTGTCTATCAGTTGTCCAGTAATTGTTTCATTTTGTGAAAAAACCGACATTGCTGATAACACAAGGCTAAACAATAGAATAAATCTCTTCATTTGATTGAAAATTTGATTGTGTAACGTTTTATAAGACGATACAACAGATTACAAGTTTAATGAATGAAATGATAACAAATCTTAACTGGGGCGAATTAACCGATAAAAATTGGGGGAAAATCAACTTTTTCCCTTTTTTTTCTTCCTTTTTCATTACATTTTCATAATTTTGCAGAGTAAAAAAGAAGAACGAAGTATTTATCCCCCTCTTACCTGGTTAATAATACATGTCCCAGCAAATCATACATTCCCGTTCACTCAACCAAGAGTTGACCATTGCCCTGAGCGAGTGTAGCCATGATAAGCTATTTGTGCTTGTCGATCTGACTACGCTTCGCCATTGCTGGCCTGTAATCAGTGAATACGCTTGTCTTCGTGATGCACACCTTATTATTATAGGTACAGGCGACAGTCATAAAGAGCTTGATACTCTCTCCCAAGTTTGGACCTCGCTTGTTGAGGGTGGAGCCACACGTCACTCTTGTCTCATCAACCTTGGCGGAGGCATGGTAACCGACCTAGGTGGCATGGCTGCTTCAACATTTAAGCGTGGAATCAACTTCATCAACCTTCCCACAACACTCCTTGCAATGGTAGATGCCTCCGTCGGCGGCAAGACAGGCATTAATTTCCATGGTTTGAAAAATGAGATAGGCGTATTCAGTGAAGCCACTCATGTCATTCTAGACACTATCTTCTTAAAAACTCTTGATACAGAGAATCTACGTTCAGGTTATGCCGAGATGTTGAAACACGCACTTCTCCATAATCTTAATATGTGGAAAAGCCATTTGGCATACGATCTTTCTGTTCCCGACTTATCACTTTTAGGTGACATGGTGTCGGAATCTGTAGCCGTCAAACAACATATCGTCACCGAAGACCCCCATGAGCGTGGTATCCGCAAAGCTTTGAATTTTGGACACACAGTGGGTCACGCACTGGAATCATGGGCTCTCGAACGGGGCAAGCCCATCCTTCATGGTTATGCTGTAGCCTACGGCATGGTTTGCGAATTATACCTCAGTTGTTTACATACTGGCTTCCCATCAGAAAAGATGCGTGCCACCGTACGATACATTCGTGATTATTATGGCCATCTGCCCATTACGTGCAAAGACTACCCCAAACTCCTCGACTTGATGCGCCATGACAAGAAAAACGTTTCGGACATCATCAATTTCACTCTTTTGGGTGACATTGGCGACATCCGAATCAATCAAATGGTCTCCGAAAATGATATACAGGAAGCCTTGGACTTCTTCCGGGAAGGAGGATAAGATATGATAATGAAAAAAAATGCAGATAAAATGCCAAAAAGATAAAAAAAACGGATTTTTACATTTTTTAAGAAATAAATATTTAATTTTTCTTTGTCAGTTCAAAAATCCTTTATAAATTTGCACCAAAATACGTGTATCTATGCTTGATTATATTGTATGAGCAGGATGAAATAGTACCGGAATCAATTGAAGTATCGCAGACATAACAAAAAACTTTTAGAAACAATCCATTAGCGTAAGTCATTAAGACTGAGAAACTTATACACAAACTTAAATAATTTAAATTATGAGAAAATTTACAAAAGGTTTATTGATGACGTTTGTCGCATCGGCGATAAGCCTTGGAGCCGTTGCTCAAGAGCACAACGGCTACTTCCGTGTAATTAATGCTGGTGACAACCAGTATGGTTACAACTATGTGAATGTAATTGGCGAGACCACCGCCACTCTGAAATGTACTGCAGAGCAAGCTATCACAAGCGCAGGTACTGTGATGTGGCTCAACAGTGGTGCTCCTGAAGATGGCTATGGAGAGGGTACTGGTCCTTACATTGACGTTGTTCAGGGTGACGAGCAGGTGTTCAATCTGCGCTCACAGGGTCAAGATGCCGAGGAATTTGTCTATGGTGAGGTTCGCAACACTCTCCGTACAGGTTTTGAAGGTGGTCTGATTGGTCTTAACGCTGCTTATAAGTGGAATCTTACTCCTGCTAAACAGACTGAGATTGTCGACGCTATGTTCAAGTACATGAAGATGTTCTTGAGTCCAACCACAACATCTGATGGCAAGGAGGCTTGGTATCTGAAGAGCACCACCCCTTACACGATGCCATTGGCAGACGCTCTGACCGAGGCACAACGTGCAGAACTATTGGCTGAAGAACCCAACAAGCCAATCGATGGTGTTCTATGGCAAATGATTATCGATAAAGCAATCGAATATTTCAATGCCAATGATTTGCATCAGCTTGCTGTTGACTTCACAACCCTGACAAACCGTATCCACATGGGTCACACCTATTATCTTTGTGCCGGTTATGTGAAGTTGGATCTTACCAATGCAAATGAGCCTCAGAAGCACATCTACAAAGCTGACGATCCTGAGATTTCGTTCTGCAACAACAACACAGTAGACTATCCTACTACAGGTCTGATTCCTGAGGTTGACTTTATTGGCGACTACTCAAAGTGGATTTTGGAGCCTGTTGTTGCTAACAGTGATAAGAGTTATGAGGGCACAGACTACTTTGCAGTAGCTCCAAGTGCATTCATGGAAGGTTACACTGATGGCAAGTACTACACCTCTCTCTATGTAGACTTCCCAATGGAAATCGTTGGTTCTGGTGTTCGTGTATGGGGTATCGTAGGTCAGCCTATCGTTACTGAAACAAGAAATGGTCAGATTGCTATCGTCACCACTCAGGAGTACACCGACTTAGTTCCCGCTCGTCAGGGTGTTGTAGTAGAGTGCACATACAGCGACAATGATAATGAGTGCCCAGCTGGCAACTGCTTGCAGCCTGTTCTCACTCCGAAAGAGGGTCCTGTTGGAAACACATTGCTGACTGGCTTGTTCTTCGACACTCCATTTGACAATGGTGTTCTTGCTGGTAACAAATATACTGGTTGGCAAGAAGTTGAAAAAGACAAGATTCGCGTGCTGAACAAGAAGAGTAAGGCATATGATGGAACCAACCCCATTGGTTTCTATTCATTCAAAGGAAGTTACATCACTGGCAACAAGGCATTTATGATTCTTGACGTAGCAGGTGCTACTAATGTAATGATTGTTACTCCAGAAGCATACGCAGATGGCATCAGCGAGGCTCAGGTTGCAACAGAGAGCAATGCAGTTATCTACGACCTCCAGGGCCGCCAGGTGGCAAATCCTGTGAAGGGCATCTACGTAGTAAACGGCAAGAAAGTTGTTATCAAATAATTAAAATCTCCGAAAGATATGAAAAAGACATATAACAGCCCAGTTTGCAAGGTGATGACCTTGAACGTGAAGAGAAATGTCATGGATAGACTGTTTGGTAACACCTCCTACATTCCTGTAGGTGATGCTGGTCCAAGTACAGAATATGATGGCACAGTAAACGCAATGTATTCCAATAAGAGCGTTTGGGACGAATAATCAATTCATAATTGAATAGATAAATGAGCGGAAACTCAATGATGGGTTTCCGCTTATTTATTATTTTTTGGAATAATAATAATCTAGGAAAGCCAGAAACTCTAGGAGCACTAGGAATACTAGGAACACTACAAAAGACAGAGCAACAACTTACATCAATATACTTCAGATGAAGGAGAGAGTCACCCTATTATATCTATTAATGATTTTTGCCATACCCTATTGGGGAATGGTGCGGGCAGAGGATGGTAGAGTCGCTGAATCAGATAATGCTCAAAAAAAAGAACAGTCATTAGACAGTATCACGGACGAGAATTTTGTGACTTCCAGTCTAATTGTCGCCGAGCCCAGCAACGTGGTTTACTCTGTCATGGGACACTGCGCCTTGAGGATGGAATGTCCATCTGAGCAACTCGACTATTGTTTTACCTTAGAGTCGGATACAGAATTAGGCGACTTCATCAAGTTCTTCTCTGGAAAATGTATGGCAAGGGTTGTCAGCATCCCCACATCAGATTATCTCCAAGTTTTCGAGGCAGAAGGTCGTGAAGTCAAACAATATCCACTGAATCTACATATTAAGGAAAAGCAATTACTTTGGAAGAATCTTGACGATGAAGAAATGACCCCACCCCATCTACGTTTCAATTTTCTAAACACCAATTGTATGATGATGTCGATATTGATGATAGAGCAATCACTTATCGACGAACAATTGGACTTTTCCAATGTTCCCGACTACATGAAAGATGTCAATGGTGTGAGAATCCGTCGCCATAGTGAACATTCTCCCTGGTCACAGTTTTTATATATCACACTCTATGGCGCCAGTGCCGACTCAAAGATAGAGATAGAGAAGAGCCTCTCTCCTACCACAATAGAAGAGGTGCTCAATCAGGTAAGCATCATTAATGACGATGGTGAGAAACGTCCGATATTTAATGGTAACCCCGAAACAGTTGTACCCAGCAAGCATTTGTATTGGAAATCATCCCTTACACCCCGTATAGTATTTGGTGCGATCCTTCTATTCGTCCTTCTTCTCACAATTGGTGAATGGTGGTTTGGATGGAAACGCCTGCCCGGTATTATAGATATCACATTATTGATTATACAAACCATTTTGGGCGTATTGTTATTGTATTTCTCACTATATTCAAACCTTTTTGGAAGTCAATGGAACTGGTATCTGATACCTTTGTGCCCACTTCCTGCTATACTTTATCTGCTATTCCGTAAAAACCAGAACTACTATAAGGTCTATTTGGTTTATGCTGCGATTCTGGCGCTATTCATTGTTGCCACTCCACTGTCGTCCCAATTGGATTTTGACCACCAACTTATTACAGCTACCCTACTAATACGATGTCTAAGTGTTTTTTTCAAAAGAAAATTTCAGCGTGAGGAAAAAAAACAGTATTTTTGCAAATTGATTAGATTGTTTATTATATAGCAAACACCCCAACCCTATCGAAAATGAAAAAGAGCAATAACTTGATACAGAAATCACTTTTTCTGATTGTAAGCCTTGTGATGGCAGCGAACATCTCAGCTAATGACAGATATTATTTTCAGGTAAATGCCAAAGCGACTCCCACAGGCTCAGGCAAAGTCTATGTGAGTCGGTCATATGTGCCTATGGGAAATATCCAAGAAAACAAAAAAAATGAGGAGACCGAGTATTTATGGTACGCAGAGAATAAAGGAAAAGCCGCCACATCGCGCTTTCATCTCTATGCTTTCCCTAATGAAGGCTATGCTTTCAAAAACTGGACTAAAGGCGACCATGTAGTATCTTTGATGAAGCATTGTTCACTGAGTGAGCGTAGTACCTCTAAAGACATTGACAATCCAGCCATTTTCGAATATACGGCCAATTTTGTGGAGAAGGGGGCTGTGTCTGTATATTCCAATAATGAGTCAGCCGGAACAGTAATCATTGACAACCCAGAGAACAACATTGGCGATGTGGTGAAACTGGAAGCCATCACGGACATCTTCATAGGTGATTTTCTCGGATGGATTCGCGGAAGCGTGGATTTTGAGAACGTTGACCTTAAAAGCCTGGATTTCGTGAGTACCGACAAAGAATACACTTTTACCATTACGGAAGAAAATCAAGGTGAATATTACGCCGTATTCAATTCACGCTCTGAACAAGGTCTTTATTGTATGGTTTCTAACTATAAAACCCATCATTGTATGGGAATACGAGGCGTTTCCGAATATACTTTAAGTGATGACCAGCGGTATTTCCGTAATTCAGTGGAATTGATACCCATAGACAAGGCTCACTCCACACCCGCAGCAGTGGTTAAGATAACAGGAGAATATGACGGTGTAGGCGGCATTCCCCAGGCCGAGTATATCTCGCAAGGATTTAGTTCAATAAACATTGCCGGCAGCAAATATGCCAATATTAGTCGCTATTTCCGCATCGAGCCTTATAGCACAGAAACCTACCTCACCTATGCAGAGGGTTCCGGATATACTGGCTACTGGAGAGAATACCGGGAAAAAGGTGCCAAGAATTTCTATGATGACAATGAAGAACTGCTTGGTCCCATTTTCCATCCTTGGACTGGCAATGCGAGCGTCATTGAGAAAGACCATCAATGGCAAATTCTCCCATTGACAGAGGAACTGATGGAAGAGAACTATTTTGGTGCAGAGCCTAAGGAAGCTGTCACTCAAGATGGCAAATATCTCACCACGATGTATACGTCCTTCCCCTACAAATGTATGGATGGTGTGAAAGCCTATACGGTGGACAAATACTTGAAGAATGCGCGTGTTCACATCAAAGAGATTGAGTCGGACACAGTACCGGCCTTCACTGCCGTCATCCTTGCCTGCAATGGTACGACAGCGAAAGAAAACCGTTTGATACCACTTGCAGAGGATGTCCCAGCTCTAGAGACAACCAACTATCTGAAAGGAGAAATATGGCTTGATGATGAAAGTGGCGACCCCGATAATTTCCGCACCCGTTTCGATGCAAAAACAATGCGTATCTTCAGCAACGATAAGGCAGCCTTTGTCAATCGGAACAACCGCGATACAGCTAATGGCGACACACTGCTGACCTACATTGCCAACAACACCTGCTATCTGGAACTTGACCCTCATAAAGCTGCCTTGCCACAATATACACTGACAACAGAAGATGATCCAGAAGCGACCTTGCTTGGCGATGTCAACGGCGACGGTATTGTCAACGTAACAGATGTTATAGCAGCCACCAATATGACTATCGGCATAA
Organism: Prevotella sp.; assembly: GCA_017548385.1. Taxonomy (GTDB): domain Bacteria; phylum Bacteroidota; class Bacteroidia; order Bacteroidales; family Bacteroidaceae; genus Prevotella. Next base: position 8,929 of record JAFZAE010000198.1, on the reverse strand, counting down.
CACCATCAGTTTTTATCTTTGAGAATGCTGACGTAAACAAAGACAATGAGGTTACAATTACAGACATCATTTTGATTGTCAACATTTCATTGGGTAAGAATAATTGAGGATAATAGGTTTACCCCTTAAACTCCCAATTTCCATAAAAAAATGGGAAAAACTAATCAAATGATGTGAAAAAACAGAGAAAATCTTTGGCACAATAAGTTTTTTTTATAATTTTGCAGCGATTTGATAAAAAAGAACAAAAAAGAACAAGGATATCACATAACTATTTAACATTAAAGAATCATGAAAAGAGAATACACAAAACCTGAGAGCAGATTTGTAGACACCACACTGAACGGAACAGTACTTGACACTGGCATCGAAGATGATCTCAATCCAGATTCAGTACCCCTCAGCAATCAGGGTAGCTGGGATGACGACTATGACAAATTACCTACTGCAAAAAGCGTATGGGGTCAAGAAGATAAAGAAGAATAATATCACGATATATAAAAAAGGCAACTCATATGCGGAGTTGCCTTTTTGGTTTTCCTGTTTCAGTAAGAGGTAGACGACCGACGGTTATTACTTTTTTCGGTCTCCAATATTTTGGGAGCGTTTTTTCGAAAATCGTTTCCAATTTCTTCATATCATGTTCTTCTGTGACCATGACAACAATCTCACCATATTTTTCATCTTTTTGACCTGTGATGAAGAAAGGTTGGTCGATTTGTTTTCTCAAAATTCTCTCTACTTCCTCAGCCTGTATTTTGATCCCTCCCGAGCAGATGACATTGTCTTTTCTACCCAGGACTCTGAAATGACACGCATCATCGGCGAATTCCACTATATCATTTGTATATAACACCTGTGGGCACAGTGCAGGCGCATCAATGATAAGACAATGTTCTTCGTCTGCACTGACATGGATACCCTCAAGTGGCTGATACCACATCGAAGCGTACTCACCATTCACTCTTCTTAGCGCGATATGCGAGAGCGTCTCCGTCATCCCATATGTAGACCACACAGCATGGGGGAAATGACGCAGTTCTTCCTCAAGTTTCTCATCTAGTGCACCCCCACCAATGAGTAGATGATGGACACTCATCAATTTTTCTTTTTCTTGCGGATGCTGAAGGCTATTATAAACTTGGAGCGGTACCATGGCAGCAAAATCGATTGTCTCATTTGCAATCAGAGGCGAAGCCATGGGGTGTCCTCCTACTCCTACATCAACAAGCTTCATTCCACACGTCAAAGCCCTTACCACCATCATCTTAGCAGCAATATAGTCAAGGTTCATACAAAGCAGCGCTGTGTCATGCGGTTTTAATCCGAGGAATTGGCAAGTCATCTTTGCACTCGCAACCATGCGTGCCTTCTCCACCATCATGTGTTTAGGCGCACCCGTTGATCCGCTTGTCTGCACCATGATGGTTTTGGAGAGTGAATTCCATTCCTCTATGAAAGTGTTGAGAGTGAGCATTTTGATAATTGAAGGGGAGTTAATGGGATAGATGAGAACAATACAATTTGTCACCACAGATTGTTAACGGCATGGGGATGTTGTCAGTAAAAAGTAGTCCTGTTCCCAGACCTTGTGGCATGGTAATGGATGAGCCATAGACATGAGCGGTAAACTGTGCTATGGCATTCAAGCCCACATTTAATTCCAGTGCACTAGTCACCCATGACTTGATACCACGTTCTCGTGCCATTGCCACCCATTCCTCACAACCAGACATACCTCCATGCAATGAGGGTTTAAGGATGATGTAGGCAGGGTGTATTTCATCTAGCAACAGACGCTTCCAATCTGTAATGTTCACACCAATAAGTTCTTCATCAAGTGCGATGGGAATAGGCGAATTGCGACAAATCTCAGCCATATGTTTCCACTGTCTTTGACGGATAGGCTGCTCGATGGAATGGATGTCATACTTCGCCAGTCTCTCCAATTTACGCATTGCATCTTCGACAGAAAAACCACCATTGGCATCGAGACGTAATTGTATCACATCAGCGGGAAATCTGTCACGAATTCCTTTAATGATAGCCATCTCCTCCTCAAAATCGATTGCCCCGATTTTCAATTTAACACATCTGTATCCCGCATTCAGTTTTTCCTCCACCCGACGTTTCATCTCCACTGCCGTTCCCATCCACACCAATCCGTTGATGGGAATTCCCACCTCACCTCTTGTGAAAGGAGTGTCAAAGATAACATTCCTCCCATTTCTTAAATTCAGAAAGGCGGTCTCTAGTCCGAATAACATAGATGGATAAGGTTGCAACAACTGAGAATCAATACCATTGTAAATTTCCACAAGCCGACAAATATCACGAAGCCGTTGTTCATAGTCGGGGATGGCATCGCAACTCAGGTCTGGCAGCGGAGCGCACTCTCCCACCCCAGATTGTCCAGTCTCTTTGTCATTGACCGTAACTATCCAAGTGTCACGAGTGAAATAAATGCCCCGTGACGTACCAGCGGGTCTTTTAAAATGTGCCAGTCGATGACTGATATCTATCCGCAATGACATATCATGGTAGTTTGGGATATTTCTTGAAATCAGGCTTTCTTTTTTCCAAAAAAGCCTTACCTCCCTCCTGTGCCTCATCGAGGAAATAATAGAGCATCGTTGTGTCACCAGCAAGTTGCTGAATGCCAGCTTGTCCATCGAGTTCTGCATTCAATCCTGCCTTTATCATGCGCAGTGCCAATGGACTACGTTCCATCATTGTTTCAGCCCATTCCACGCACTCATCCTCAAGCCGCTCTAAAGGTACGACTTTGTTGACCATACCCATTCTCTCTGCCTCTTCCGCCGTATATTGCCGACATAGGAACCATATCTCGCGTGCTTTTTTTTGTCCCACAATACGCGCGAGATACGAAGCCCCAAATCCTGCATCAAACGACCCAACCTTAGGCCCAGTCTGTCCAAAGATGGCATTCTCGCTGGCAATGGTCAAGTCACAGACCAAATGCAACACATGTCCCCCACCAATGGCATATCCATTAACCATTGCGATAACGGGTTTTGGCAGCCTGCGTATCTGCATCTGCACGTCGAGCACACTAAGTCTTGGTATACCTTCCTCATCCACATATCCACCACGACCCTTCACATGCATATCACCTCCCGAGCAGAATGCTTTATCTCCCGCTCCTGTAAGCAACACCACGGAGATGTCCTGTGCCTCCCGACAATATTCAAAAGCCCGTGACAGTTCCCATGTCGTCTTTGGTGTAAAAGCATTGCGGTAGCGTGGACGATTGATAGTGATTTTGGCGATACCGTTGTATTCCTCAAAGATTATTTCCTCAAATTCCCTGATTGTTTTCCATTCTCTTTTTGCCATAATTGCTTCATATGTTGATAATAGTCATTGATAACCATTGCATCGGTCTCCATATCTGTCTGCACCTCCAAAAGCAAGGGACGAACAGTTTCTTTGGTGAGAAGCGTAACAATGCCTATTTGCATCTCTTCCATATTTCGTGCCTTAAGATAACCTACGTCATTTTGAGCACAAATGCCCTGTGCCTGAGTATGGTGCTCTCCAGCAATGAATTGTTTCCTCTCCTCATTCTGTTCCAGGCCCTTCAAACTGGAGAAAATACCCCCTCCATCATTGTTCAATAGAATGATTCTCAAATTACCTCCAAGATTTTGGTTCCAAAGTGCATTTTGGTCATAGAAAAAGCTAAGGTCACCCACAATGCAAAAGACCTTGTCGTCTGTAGTCGCTGCAAACCCTACAGCTGTTGACAAGGACCCTTCAATACCATTCACACCGCGGTTGCAATAGACTGGTTGCTCAGCATATATATTGGCGAGTCGGATGGGCATACTATTGGCATAATGTACATGGAAATCGTATTCTATGTCTGCCAATTGCTCCTCAAAATACTTCACAGTAGCCATCTGTGAGAAAGCTGGTTGGTAGTTGTAGGCAAAGTTCCTTGCAAAACGGAGCAAAGTCTCCCATTTCAAATGGTATTCAAGAGTTTCTAAGTTTTTAAGTTTGTAAGTTTCTGAGTTTTTAAGTTCTAAATTCGTATCATACAAATTGAGCAGTGCATGGAACAACTCTTCTATGTCTCTCATCTGGACCACATCAGTCAGATGCATTGACACATCATGGATATTTCCATCTTGGTTAATCATGACCACTTTTGCACCCTTGGCTTTCCGCATAAACTGTCTAAGCCGCTTACTGACCACCATCCCACCAAAATAAACAATAAGATCAGGCAAATATTCCTCTTCGTTTTCTATAAGCGACAATGCTTCATCGACAAGTATAATAGTCGAGGAAAGATGGCATAATCTCTCGGAAAGTAACACTCCAAGGGAGCCCAACAATTGGATTGCCTTTGTTCTATTATCGTTAGAAGACAAGCGTGTATCAGAGACATATTGTCCCATCACCACCATGGGTTTCTTTGCATCCAAAATCCATTGTATAACCTGTGTACCGTCACATCCTGCGAAATACCTTCGTATAGTCCTTTCTTCTGGCAGTTCGTCCACAGTGAATTCAAAGAGCGGCTCTGCTATGGGCACATTGATATGTACTGGTCCGTTGATAGGGAATAGTGTAGCCAGCAACGCCTCATTGACTAGCCGGTTACAATACCAATGATCCTCTTCATTAGTGATGTTCTCAGGCAATGTCACCGACTTGTTTACCAACGAATTGAATGCATTGGGTTGTGGGATAGTTTGTCCGTCTAATTGTTCAATCCATTGTTGGGGCCTATCAGCAGAAATAACCACTATTCCGACATGTTGTTCATGTGCCTCTGCCACTGCCGGTGCCAAATTGAGCAAAGCCGACCCAGATGTGACACAAACAGCTACAGTATGATGTGTTGCCAGAGCCACCCCCATGGCAAAAAAGCCCGCACTACGTTCATCAGTTACAGGATAACACTTGATTTTAGGATGTGCATTGAGATTGTGAACAATGGGCGCATTACGGCTTCCTGGGCAGACCACGGCATGTCGTATGCCATGGGCCACAAGGAGTGATGTAAGGATATTGATGTTTTTTTTATTGCTATACATTCTCTTCTTCAAACAGACTTCTCATAGTTTGCATTTTATCTTCTGTCTCCTTCCATTCAGTCTTCATATCACTGTCAGCAAGCAGTCCACCACCTGCATAGAGCGAATAGCCCTGGCTATCAATACGCATACACCGTAATGACACATAGAGATGAGTGTCGGCAGCGGGCGACAATGGTCCGACAAAACCACTGTAATAGTCCCTTCGCGCATATTCATTGCGCAAGATGAAATCACGTGCAGCCTCCTTGGGCAATCCACAAACCGCTGGTGTGGGATAAAGTTTACTAAGTAACTGCCCGAGTCTGTCGTTTTGAGGCAGAGAGAAACGGAAATCACTTCGCAGATGTACCAGATTGCCGGCTCTCATAGTATAGGGTCCGTATTCCTCAATATCGTTAGTGAAATGCTCTAAGCACTCAGTGATATAGGTGGATACAAATCGTTGTTCCTGTATATTCTTAATATTCCACACGATAGACCCATCATCGCGGTGGAGGATAGATGTCATATTGGACTGCGGCGGGTTATCGAAGTCCATCTGCTCCTCCTTAAGGGCCATCGTACCAGCAAGGGATATGGTGTTCCAGTGGGTTCCATCGCCTTCGAGCAACACTTCTGGAGTTGCCATCAGCCAAGTGCCACATCGCTCAGCTGATACTAATGCCACAAACATCCTAGGATAGCGTTGGCATGCTTTTCCCATCAAGACCAATGGTGACTGAATGGTCTGCGGTTTTTCACGACAGCATCTTGCGAGCACAATTTTTGAAAACTCGCCATCCATAATATGTGAATGGAAATTGGCAAAATCAATGGAATAATGCATCTCCATTCCATTGTAGAGTTTCAGCCCTTTTGGTAGGTCGTGACAAGCTTCCCTAAGTTGGTTGAAAAGGTTCTGATATTCAGTTGTCTGACAGTCAAATTGTTTTATTGGAATATCTATTTCTCTGTCGGCATGAAGGAGCAAAATAGGATTCTGTTTGTTTGTGCTAAAGGGTGCGATGACAAATCCATCCTTCCCATTCAACTCATGTACAGATGAAAATTCCTTTGGACTTCCATCATCTTGAATCACTAAATGGCATACGGAATCATAGGGAAGTCGGTATATGGCAAAAGCAGTCATATCAACTATTTTTTTTCGACGAAATAATATAATTTGTTACAGTAACAATGGAGATAAGTTCCCCTGCGGAATTATTGACTTCAACATTCCACACATGAATGGTTTTACCTCTCTGAACCAAGTGAGCTATGGCTGTGACAGTGTCACCCTCGCTGACGGCCTTGACATGGCTGCCACTCACACTGATACCCACGCAAATTTTCCCTGGGCATAGTGAGGAGGAGCCGACACCTGCCAGATTTTCCGCCAAAGCCAATGATGCCCCACCGCTGAGGAACCCAAAAGGTTGGCGATTTCGCTCATCCACCTTCATGGTGGCCATACACATATCGTCGTCGGGAGTTGAGATGAAATTCATTCCAAGATGTGTCGAGAGATTGGGCTGTCGCTCAATAATCTGCTTGATATTTTCTACATCCATAGTTTAGATTTTTTGTCATGGTAGTCCATGTTTCTTTTCTGGAGACAAAAGTACTAATAATGGTTGAAATATAGGCGGATTTTGGGAAGATTAACGCAAAAGGAGTAGATTTTTTGTGTTCCCCCTCTCATTGAAGTCGCACTAAAAGGAAGATTATACCATATGGTTTTCTTTTGTTCATAAAAATGATGGCGTATTCAGTTTATTTTTGTACATTTGCAACCGAATCAGCAAATTATCAAAAAACACATGAATATTTTAGAACTTAGCGAACAAGAGATTGGTCGCCGTCAGAGTCTTCAGGAGCTACGCAACATGGGCATCGACCCATATCCCGCAGCCGAATTTCCCACAAATGCATTCTCAATCGACATCAAAGAGCAGTTCGACGATAATGCCGAACCACGTCATGTGATCATTGCAGGTCGTATGATGAGCCGTCGCGTGATGGGCAAGGCCAGCTTTGCCGAAATACAGGACTCCAAAGGGCGTATCCAAGTATATATTACCCGTGATGACATCTGTCCCGAGGAGAACAAAGACCTTTATAACATCGTTTTCAAGCGCCTGCTCGATATAGGTGATTTCATCGGTGTGGAAGGTTTCGTTTTCCGTACTCAGACAGGTGAAATCAGTGTCCATGCCCAGAGTCTTAAACTATTGTCCAAGAGTCTTAAGCCCCTGCCTATCGTGAAATACAAGGACGGAGTTGCTTACGACAAGTTCGACGACCCAGAATTGCGCTATCGCCAGCGGTATGTAGATTTGGTAGTAAATGAGGGCGTTAGAGACACCTTCCTTCAGCGTGCCACAGTCATCCGCACGATGCGCCGTGTGCTTGATGAGGCTGGCTATACCGAAGTAGAAACCCCCACTCTCCAGATGATTGCCGGCGGTGCCAGTGCCCGTCCGTTCATCACCCATTTCAATGCCCTTGACCAAGATATGTATATGCGTATTGCCACCGAGCTGTATCTGAAACGTTTGATTGTAGGTGGTTTTGAGGGTGTCTACGAAATAGGCAAGAACTTCCGCAACGAGGGTATGGATCGCAATCACAATCCAGAGTTTACCTGTATGGAACTCTATGTGCAATATAAGGATTACAACTGGATGATGTCGTTTACAGAAAAATTGCTCGAGACCATCTGCATCGCCGTAAATGGCAGCACAGAGCGCGAGATTGACGGCAATATCGTGAGTTTCAAAGCTCCCTACCGTCGTCTGCCTATCTTGGATGCCATCAAGGAAAAGACCGGCTACGACCTCAACGGTATGAGTGAGGACGAGATTCGTGAAGTGGCTAAAAAACTGAATATCGAGGTTGACGACACCATGGGCAAGGGCAAATTGATTGACGAAATCTTTGGCGAAACCTGTGAAGGCACCTTCATCCAGCCGACCTTTATCACCGACTATCCCGTAGAGATGTCTCCCCTGACCAAGATGCACCGCAGCAAACCTGGTCTCACGGAGCGTTTCGAACTGATGGTAAATGGTAAAGAACTTGCCAATGCTTATAGTGAGCTTAACGACCCCATCGACCAAGAAGAGCGTTTCAAGGAACAGATGCGACTGGCCGACAAGGGCGATGACGAGGCGATGATTATCGACCAGGATTTTCTGCGTGCCCTCCAATATGGCATGCCCCCCACCAGTGGCATCGGCATCGGTATTGACCGTCTGGTGATGCTCATGACTGGTAAGACCTATATTCAGGAAGTACTGTTCTTCCCGCAGATGCGACCCGAAAAGAAAGCCCCACGTAGCAGCGTGGCAGAATGGGCTGCCATCGGCGTCACTGAGGAGTGGGTGCCCGTACTCAACAAGTGCGGCTATTACCTCATTCAGGACATCAAAGAGGTCAATCCTCAGAAGTTGCAGATGGATGTCTGCGGTGTGAACAAGAAATACAAACTCGGCTATGAGAATCCCAAGTTGGATGTCTTCGCCAAGTGGATAGAAGGAGCTTTGAAGATTGAAGATTGAATTTTTGGAGCAGCGAGAGCAGAGTCAAACTTGTTCGAACTATGCCGAGTTGTGACAAAAATCAACGAAGTTAAAATTGAAAATTGAAAATGAGGAGTTAAGGAGTTTAAATAAGACCCTTGAAAGCGGCAAGGTAATATCTAACCCCTCTCCTCTAACCCCTCACCTCTAAAAAATATGTACGATTGCGGTAAAATAGCGATTATTGGCGGCGGAAGCTGGGCTACAGCCATTGCCAAGATTGTGGTGGGTCACACCCATCACATTGGATGGTATATGCGCCGCGACGATCGTATCGAAGATTTCATCCGCTTAGGG
>JAFZAE010000022.1 GCA_017548385.1 Prevotella sp. | reverse complement strand
CATAACCTTCCTGGATGGGAATATTTGAGTCAACAGTTGAATACGGTTTTCTGCAATCACATGCATATTCTTTTTGGTATGGTCGACGACAAGGACGTGGAAGGTGTCATGAATCTGTTGCCCAAGAATGCAACCTATTACTTTACAAAAGCCAGTACAAAAAGAGCCATTTCAGAGAATATCCTGAAACTTTACGCCCAACAATTTGGATTGCAAGGGGAATGCTATTCCAATGTTGTCAGTGCGTACGAAGCTATCACTAATAATGCCAATGAAAATGATTTTGTGTTCATTGGAGGTAGCAGTTATGTGGTGGCAGACTTCCTCAAAAATTGCATTTAGAGTTTTTTAATACATAAGTAACTTTTTTTTCGCTGATTCATTCGTCCGTTTGATTTTTTTTCTGTTACTTTGCAAAAAATATTGTAACTTAAGACATATTATTTATGGCAAACACTACAGAAACAGCGAATGCATGTGGTCTGAAGCGCGAAAACTTCCAGGCCACCGTGAATGGTAAAAAAACCGATTTGTACATCCTCAGAAACCGTAAAGGTTTTGAAGTAGCCATCTCAAATTATGGGGGGGCCATCTGTGCTATCATGGTGCCAGACAAAGACGGTAAAGTGGGTAACGTAATCCAGGGGCATGACAGCATCAAGCAGCTGACTAGCGGAAATGAGCCCTATCTCTCGACCTTAATCGGACGTTGGGGTAATCGTATCTGCAAGGGACAGTTCACGCTGAATGGAAAAGATTACCAGTTGGCACTCAACGATGGTCCAAACCATCTTCATGGGGGTGCTGTTGGCTTTAACGCCAAAGTCTGGGACGCACGTCAGATGGGGCCACGCTCGTTGGCCTTACATCGTATCTCATCGTACGGTGAAGAAGGTTACACAGGCGAACTCGACGTCACGGTAGAGTTCACTTTCACCGACCTCAACGAGCTGGTGATCGAGTACATGGCCACGACAAACAAGAAGACCATCGTGAATCTGACACATCACGCCTTCTTCTCATTGGCAGGTACTGCAGACCCCACGCCGACAATTGAGGATCAGATTTGTGAGATCAATGCAGATTTCTATCTGCCCACTGACGATACCGCTATTCCTACTGGTGAAATTCTGAAGGTGGAAGGTACTCCATTCGATTTCCGTACGCCAAAGTCATTTGGACAGGACATCAATGCCGACCACGAGCAGATTAAGTTTGGTAAGGGTTTCGATCACAACTATGTTCTGAACAAGCGCGAGGAAGGTGAGTTGAGTTTTGCAGCTAGAATCACAGATCCAAAGAGCGGTCGTACGCTCGAGTGTTACACCACCGAACCTGGTATGCAGCTCTACACAGCTAACTATGCGAGCGGCTACAAGGGTGCTAATGGTTGCACATTCCCCTATCGCTCCGCTGTATGCCTTGAGACTCAGCATTTCCCCGACACGCCTAACCGCCCGTACTTCCCCAGCGTTGTATTGCGTCCTGGTCAGATCTATAAGCAGAAGACTATTTATCGTTTCGGCGTAGTCGAGTAATCCATTTTTACGCAAAACTGAAAAGACATTACATTTTATTATGAATAATCAAAAATCTAATGGAAGTATCGTCGCCATTATCACGATGATGTTCCTTTACGCCATGATTTCGTTCGTCACGAATCTTGGTGCGCCTATTGGTGTTATCTGGAAAAGCCAACCTGAGATTGGCGGCTCCAACGTGCTCGGCATCATGGGTAACTTCATGAATTTCTTCGCTTATCTGTTCATGGGTATACCGGCTGGAAAGATGCTGACAAAAGTTGGCTACAAGAAAACGGCTCTGATTGGTATCGCTGTAGGCTTTATCGGCGTTCTCATTCAGTATCTATCTGGTTTTTCCGGCGGTATTCCCGGCTTCTGCATCTATCTCTTTGGTGCATTCATATCTGGTTTCTCCGTCTGTATCCTGAATACAGTAGTCAACCCGATGTTAAACCTTCTTGGCGGTGGTGGTAACCGTGGTAATCAGTTGAATATGATTGGTGGTACACTGAACTCACTCGCAGGTACAATGACGCCGATGTTGGTGGGTGCACTGATTGGTACCGTAACGGCATCGACTCAGATGGCCGACGTGAATTTAGTGATGTATATCGCAATGACGGTCTTCGCAGCTGCATTTGTGGCCTTGATATTCATCCCCATCAAGGATCCTGAGATGGGTAAGGTAACCTCAGAGACCGTGTTTGAGCATTCACCGTGGTCTTTCCGTCATTGTATGTTGGGTGTGATTGCCATCTTCGTCTATGTTGGTGTCGAGGTTGGTATCCCTGGTGGTCTGAACTTCTACTTGTCCGACACATCTGCCAATGGTGCTTGGGTGAATCCTGATGCCGTTGTCAATGCGGCCACTATCGGTGGTGCTGTGGCAGCAATGTACTGGTTGCTGATGCTTGTTGGTCGCTTGTGCTCTAGCTTCATTGCAGCCAAGGTATCGTCACGCCAGCTGATGCTGATAGCTACTTTCGCTTGCATGATTCTGATTTTGGCTGCCATCATTATTCCTAAGAGTGTCACCGTTAGCATGCCTCTGATCTCAATCCTGGAAGGTACTATTACCTCGACGACAGTGCCATTGACAGCTCTGCTCCTCGTACTCTGTGGTCTATTCACTTCCGTGATGTGGGCATCGATTTTCAATTTGGCTACCGAGGGACTTGGCAAGTATACGGCTCAGGCATCGGGTATCTTCATGATGATGGTTGTTGGTGGTGGTGTATTACCAGTCGTTCAGAATTTCTTTGCAGATATCTTCGGATATATGCCAAGTTATTTCGTATACTTCTTGGCAGTAGCTTATATGTTCTACTATGCACTCATCGGTTG
>JAFZAE010000197.1 GCA_017548385.1 Prevotella sp. | reverse complement strand
TGGGAGTGGATGTTGATTGTAACTGTTTGATTTTCACCTATAAAGGTACAAAAAATATCTCACTCCCACAACTTTTTTAACAGTTTTCTTATATCGAACTCACGTTATAATAAGAATAGTATATGACTTAACTTTCTTTACGTTTCGTCTGGTTTTAAGGAATCGTAAGGTGGTGGTCGCTTCGCTTGCAGGTTTTAAGGTGAGATATGAATGGTAAACGATGGATTTGAGCAAATTTCACCTCATAACCTTATAACCTCATAACCTTATAACCTTATAACCTCATAACCTCATAACCTTAAACTTAGACAATCGACTTCAGTTCCAGGTTGGTGAGTCTGAGGATGAGCGCATAGCTGTCACCGTTGACTCGGCCCTCGAGGAAGGCACGGTAGGGAGTGCCTCCATTATTCATTACCAGTGGGGCGATACCTTTGGGACCTCCGCCCACAAGCATCATAGCGTCGGCATCAGCGAGTTTCTTGGCCATGTCGTAGAGGAAGTCATAGGTCAGGCCATTGACATGCTGCACCTGATAGCTTTTTCTGAAGACGAACATGCGCATGGCCTTCTTGCGGGGAATCATCTTCCCTGTCCAGCGGATGGGCAGTCCATCACTGGCAAGATTGCTTGTAGTGGAGATTACAGGGTGTACTTCCTTTTCTGTGCCGTCAGGCAGGAAGACATGTTCGTTGAGTGATACACCATAGGCCACCTTTTGTGTGGGGGATTGCTGATCTCCTCCAACAACATATACCTTTTTCAGACCTTCCACACGCATACCGAAACGTTCCATGTCTATTTCGGGGTCGCCTTCTATCAGTGCATCTGTCAGTTGGTTGCCGTATGTCGCCATCAGTGCCTGGTCGGTGGTGTTCATGGTGGCTTTCACGGTTCGTTCCGATTTTCCTTTTCTTCCATCTTCTGTCTTATAGATGGTGGTTTTCCGACGGGATGTGGCTCCGAATGCCACCTCTGCATCGCGTCGTGTCTCGTTGGATAAATTAATCTTTCTCATATTATTGTTAGATGTTAGGTTTTATTTAGGGGTTAGGGGTGAATAATTAGAAATTTGAAATTAGAAATTAGTAATTAGGAGCTATTCAGAGGTGCAATTAACTTGTCAACTTGTTTACTTGTCAACTCGTCAACTATAACAATCAAAACATCCCGAAGTCCAGTTCGTCGATGTCCTCCTCGGGCTCTTCGTTGTCATCGATTGTGGTTTCCTCGGCGAGTGTCAGCAGCGGGAACTCCTGCCGGTTGCCGGTGAAGAGGAATAGTCCACTGGGGGTATTCATCAGATAGGCATCGTTGTGGCTCGTTCCACCACGGTAGCTGAAGTCGAACTTATAGATCAGGTCGCCAACGGCTTCTGCCAGAGCGGGTGCTGCAAGCTGATAGACCGACTCCCATTCGTTGTCAAGGAACTCTTCCTCGGTAGCTGTTTCTGAGAGCGTGATAGGTGCGTCGAAGGAGGAGGGTACCAAAGGTAAGGGCGTGTCATCTTCTCCGTAGGCCACCAGTGAATTTTTCTCCACCCATTTTCCTGTCTCATCCACTGTTGCCTGCTTAAGACCGCCAGAAGGAATGACCAAGGCATCATCGGGTGAGAGATAGGCAACGCTACATGTTTCGCCCCGTTGGTCGGTGGCTACCAAGTTGGTCCATCCATAGACCTTCTTTCTTTCCAGTTTTACAGGGGCTGCGCAATATTCGCTGCCCGCCATTTTGAATGTTAATACTTTTGCCATGATGGTTGATATTTATATTGTTTTTGTTTCTTTTCGTTTGCAAAATTAGGGCGAAAATCAGCTGTTTCCTAATTATTTTGTATCATCGAATTGGAATGAAATGTCAGTGTTTTTGTACAGGAGGTATTTAGAGGTGAGGGGTGAGAGGCGTTATTAATTAGGAATTAGGAATTAGAAATTAGAAATTTCATAGTGGTAAGAGGTAAGAGATTACTCCTACTACTCAAATTCCAAATATCAATCTTCAATCCTCAATCTTCAATGGTAATGTCCCTTTAACTACTTTTCAACTCCCCTTTAACTACTCTTTAACTACTTTTCAATTAACTTGTCAACTCGTCAACTTGTTTACTTGTCAACTTAAAAAATCAAATAACTTGTCAACTTTAACTAACAATAATATAGTCATTCAAGTAAAAAAATTCAAGATTTGGAGTATGTTTTTTTTATCCCATTGTTTCTGACCGCAAAAAATTTCGTCAAAAACATCACCTTCCCATCTCCTATATCGAATGGAAAGAATATGTCAGAATCTTTGTACACCTTACTCGGCATACAAAAAAAACAAACCCAGGGAGTTGCCCTGGGTCTATAGATTGAAAAGAAATAACAAGAAGAGAAATCACCAACAAGTCATTTTCCTTCATTTGTGGGGGAACACATACCTTGAGGGTATGCGCACGGCGCAGTCGAGAAAGGCAAGTTCGCTGATGTCGGTATTGGTTTCATCGTTGAGGATGACGTAGCAATCTTCTTCGTCGGAAGGAACCTTGTACACTACACCTTTGCCAAGGCAAGTGAGACTCATACCATGGAAAATAAACACGACCAAATCCCCTTTCTGAAAGTTGTATTTCCTTTCAAAACCACTTGGCGAATATACATGCTCCTCGATGCCGTTCTCCTCTTGCCATGGTATGTCCAAGTCACGGTCAAAGGGACAGAAATCGTCATGGTATGTTTTTTTCATGGGGAGTTGACGAACGACAAAACAAAGCAGGTTCTCTGGCTGATGTGTTGTCCACCGTGCCATTTCCTTTTCAGCATCCTCCTTGCTGGAAAATAAAGCCCGTTCAGTAGTGTCGAGCATTTCATCCTCATCGACCATCACCTTAAACAGTTGCCAGACATACGGTTTTCTCTGCCTCATCCTTTCGATATCGATGGCCCAGCAGAGAGCCACAGCCATCTCCTCGTCCATATTCTGAATCATCATAGCCGCATAATGCATCTTGTCATTGGTGTCGAGAGGACAAATGTCATATTTCCCGTATTCTTCATCGGTATAATCCTCGCTGATGATAGGCATTACTTCAACGAATGATGCGTCGGCATCCCATCGTTTCTCCTCTGGGTGCATCTCGTTGTATTTGTCGAGCCATATCCATCCTGCATCGTATGCCATCGTGCGCTCAGTGAGGCTGATGCCACAGCTATCCATATAGAGGCGGGTCATCAGCTGCATTGCCAGCATGGGGTCCATGTCCCAGCCTTTTTGTGCTTTTTTGAGGATGCGATCCACCTCCATTTTCTTTTTCATTATCGAACGAAGCCGCTGTGACAAGAAGTTCTCAAACTCATCCATCACCTCATGGTCATAGATAAACTCTCGCAGGATATCCTCAAAAACATTCATACCCTGGCGTACCAGCAGACTGCTGATTGGCCTGTCTGAACATTCACTTGCAATCTTGAGAATAATGGGATGGCAAAGTTGGCGCAGTTGCTTCAAAGCTATCCGTCCTTTCCGTCCGCCCTTTATGATAGATTCGAGCAACAATCGTTGGTCGTCCTGCTTTTTTTTGTTCATATTCATACACCTTTTCTCGCCATGACATAGCTCAAGGTCATACGATTAGTATAAACTGATGTATATAGAGAGTTGTTTATCGTTTTTCAAAAACCAATAGATGCAGAGGAGAACTGAAAAGTGAACTGAAATGACTATCAATGAGTAGATACCCTTTCCGTTGATACTCTTCAATGATAGTATTGGTATTGCCTGTTTCAGCTTCCACGACTGCTGTTGGATGAGTTTTCCGATAGATCTCCTCCAATTTTTGTTTACGGCATTCTATACGCAGTTCTTCAAACTGTTTGTTGCTGAGTTTGCCAATATCGTATGTCTTGATTTCCATTTACTTACAATTAACTTACAATTAATATGTTTTGTCGTAGGGACAAATTCACCGAACAGGCAATCCCTTCAGACCAGCTGGTCAAAATTCGCAAATTCGACAATTCGTGATTTTGGGAATATGTGACCTTCGTGATAAAAGAGCATTCTTGAATTCTCTAATCCGTGATCCATTCTGGCAGGTCGTAGAAGATGATGTTGTATTCTACTCCCTCGTCCACGGCCCATCCTTCGTCGATAGAGCGTGGTTCGTAGTAGGGGATGTTGTCGCGGTATTCGCCTTCCACATCATACATCAATTGCTCCCCAAGATGAATGTCTGCGGCTTCCTCAATGGCCTGTGCTACCTTGGGATGATGCTGCTTCAACCAAGGATAGAACTGGTCCTCCACATCCTCCTGGGCAAGACCTTTCAAGTCGGTTTCCATGGCTAAGTGATAGAGATATGTCAGTGCACCGATAACACACTCTGGCATGGCGACATGCTCGGCCTCAAACAGATAGCCATTCACTTCTATATGACATTCGATGGTCCTTGTTTTCACTTTCTTTTTCTTGTTAGGGTTCTCGTTGAAGTCGATGACATCCTGGATGAATTCACGCAGGACGCTGGTCTCAGAGATGTCTTGCTTTTTGTCGAGGAAATCCGATACATATTCCCAGTCCGACTGCAAGTAAGCGTGTGCGGTAGGATAGTCGAGGCTCTCGCGGCACAGTGGTAACCCAAGGATAATTTGTCCAAAGGAGACATGCGCATTGGATATCTGGTAGTCCAACTTTTCATCTTCCGACACTTTGTGTTTTTTGATGTAATTCACTACATATTCATGTTGATGGGTGTCCTCAGCCCATGACAGCAGACTGCGCCTGTCCCAGCGATATACCGTGATGAAGCACTGCTCATAGCGTGTGAGGAAGATCCCCATCTCGTCTCCCCATTGGTCGAAGGATATCGCGCCGTTGGTGCCGGGCATGGAGGCAATGGGGTCTGTATGGATGATGCACACGATTTTCTTTGTTACATCCTTCTGCACCTGACAGATTTCATTCAACCGGCGGTTGCTCTCCTCCAAGGAGTCGAAGGTGTTTTTGTCGATATAATCTACAAGCACTCTTTCGGGCATGACTTTCACCTTTGTCACGTCAAGCAGTTTGGGGCATGGGGCGGAACCACAGCCATGAAACACCTCGGCAGCCATCTGCTTCACCACCTCACGTGCACCGAAGGTGTAACCTGCCTCCAGGATAAGGAGCGGTATACGGTGGTCGCTCTCGAAATACTCCTTGAGCACAGCCTTGAGTTCCTCGCGGTCTTTGGTATATTCTGCGGCAGAGAAGGACTTGCCCTCTATCTCGTTGCGCAGCGGATGGGTCAGCGATGTCAATTTGAGGTTGGCCATCGTGGCAGGTGGAGCAGAAATGCCCAGCATAGAGGCCATCTCGGATGCCATCTCTGTGAAGAAATTCCGGCTTAATGCCTTTGAAATGCGGGCTAACAGTTCCATGTCAATGTTTTCGCGGCCGAAGATGTGATAGACATTGGTTCTCGACGTGTTGATCATACCAGCGAACTGGTCGGCAGACAGTCCTTGACGTTTGACCTCCTCTTCAATAAGTTTTCCAATATGGGTTTTCATTGTATATGAGTTTAAGTTTGTTTAGAGGTGAGAAAAATGCAATTTATTCTATCATTCGGAAATTGGTGAGAACAAATGTGTTACAGACTATTCCTTATTGTAAAGAGGGAAAATGCGGATATTTTTGTCTCATTCTCCTGTCCAGGTCATCGAGCAACTCCAAAGGATACTCACAATAGATATGGCAAATCCACTCTTCGTCGTCCTCATCACGATAATGGGATACCATTGCTTCGTCCAGGTCAGAGAGGTTCTTGAGTGTCTCTATTTCCTTCACCTTTTCCGGATGGTTTGTTTCCAGTTCCCTGACCAAGGCGTCTCTTAAAGTGCCTAAAGCATCACAATGGTCAAGGAAGGCATCAACATCTGCGCCAAAGGATTGCAGATGATATGCCATGCGGGCTTGGTCTGGATTGCAATCATGTGAATGGCCGTATGTACCATCGATGTAGCCAGTGCTTGTAGATTCTGCATATTCTTCCTTTTCTTCCTCGTCCATATCCATATTCGAGATGTCAGCATCTACTTCCTCAGCCAGATAATCCAATTCTCTCTCCCATTCATCTTTGGGAATGGCGATTTCCACCCCGTAAACCGTGGAATGGTCGCATACGCTTGCATAAACGATGATGTTCTTGTATTCCATATTTGTTGTTTTTTTATTGAATTCAACTTTCATGAAGTTTTCGTCAGTCCAGTCCGAAGATGCTGAGGATGAGTTGCAGAATCCATCCGAGGATAGAGAACACGACTTTTATGAGTGAGATAACGATACTTCCTGCGAGAATGGCGATGGTGAGACCTAACAGAAACCAGAACATAGCGATGAATGTTTTTAATGATGCCTACTTCCTTTTAAGCGATTCGGCTTTCTCTTTGCTTTTGTTACTGCAAAAGTAGTGGTTCTGTCAAGTCTTTCCAAATAATCTTGTATCATAGGATGGGAATGGGGTGTCAAAACCATTGACTCCCCATACAATAATAATCTCAGGACTTTAACACGAGAAGTTTGGGATGTGCTTTCGTGTATTCGAAAGCCACATCGTACTCTCTGAGGAAGTCAAGCAATAATGAAGGATATGAATCCTCCGCATATTCTCTAAAATCACGCCATCGAGTATTCTCTATTTTAGGAAGCCATTGGCTCCCCATGTCTTCGAGAAGTTGGACTCTCATCTTCAGTTTTTCATCAATGATTCCCAGTCTCACAATTCTATATTCATTTTCATCGTCTCCTATGCAATTGAGAGACCACATAGAATCACCCTGCGGACTGCGTTATGTGTTCGAGCAACTTGAACTTCAAGCGGGCTACACCCGCCG
>JAFZAE010000196.1 GCA_017548385.1 Prevotella sp. | reverse complement strand
ATCCTTTGAAACGATGAAGATAGTTCATGGAGTTAAAAAGGAGTTATCATAACTTCTGACAATTGAGCTTTTTTGTTTAATCAACAGAGGCACGGAGCTTTTTCCGTGCCTCTGTATTTTTATATGTCAAAAATTGGTTTACTGAAATATATGAAGTCTTTGACTACCAAGGTAATAACACCTCACAACCTTATAACCTTATAACCTCAAAACCTATTTTACGACCTTCATGGTGTGTTGTGATCCGTCGGCATAGCGGATAACTACGATGTTGGCACCACGCTGGAGTGAAGTGAGCTTACGTCCACCGAGATCATAGTAATCCACCGCTACCATCTGCGAGTCGTTGTTCTGGATGGCGTTGATGCCGGTGTTCTCACCAACCTTCACCTTGTTGGCATTCACCACCTCACCAGTCTCCTGGTTGATGAGCAGCGCCACGACTTTCAGGTTGTTTGCATTCTGAATCACTTTCTCTCCGCTTGTATTTCTCGCATCAAACAGATAGAATGTATGCTTATGTGTCACAGGATTGTCTGCCTCTACATTGGCCGGGATACTTCCCTCAATGCCGCCAATCTGCGACATCAGTACGGCAACATCGTTGAACACCAATCCTGATACATAGTCTTCCGCCTCGTCGAAGAAAGACATGTCGCCCATGCTACCGCCAGAGTAGTAGTTGGACTGATCCCAGTCAGAACCTGTACCTGTCAAGCCATCTTCCACCAAAACGTATTCAAGAGCATATTTGCCATCTGTCACATCAAATGGGAAGGTCACCTGAGTGGTAACTTTCACCGACACGCCACTCTCGCTCAGTTCAGCACCAAGCTGGATGTCAGCCAGACCAAATATCTTGGCACGTTGTTCCAAATCATTGACAACACCTAATTCCATATTACCTGTGCCATAATAGGGATCAACTTCCATAGCACGGTCAATATATGCATCGGGGAATCCAGACACGTATGATGGGAAGTAATCAGAAGCCATAATCTCCATCGGGTCGCCATTATGATAACTGATTAGCACATAGTCGTCGGGATAGAGGGCTGCGAGTGTTTCAAGAGCCACATAGCCACGTGGGCAATAGCCACACCATGTGCCCGTGTATTCCTCCAGCAGGGTGCGATGCTTGGGCACTGTGTTGAGCGCGATGAGTGGCGTAGAAGCCTGAGGTGCGGCATCCTGATTTTCGACACCATTGACCTTTGTGACTTTCACGTCAAGCTGGTAGTTTCCGCGCTCACTGATTTCCGGAACGCTGAGGGTAGCAGCATATACCTTTCCGAAGAATCCCTCTACAGGCACATCGAGGTCAATGTGCTGTGTTCCTGTCTTACCTGCCACTGCATATTCCAGGTCGAGCGACTTGATACCTTCCGAGCCATGGTTTTCAATATCCACATCAATTTCTATGTTCTGTCCTGACCCAGCCATCACGTAAGTCACATCACCAGCGAGTGGAGCAGCGGCATTATCCATCACCTTGCTACCGGAGATGGTAACTTGCATCACGGCATTGGCGCCAATCATCCCAGAGACGTCAAACCACTTGAGGAATCCTCTGGAAGTATGCAAATAGAATCCGCCAGGATTGTTCTGTGCGATTACTGCCACGGGATAGGCAGTCTCCGCATTGGTAATCTCATTGACGTCGAAAGTATAACCCACATAGACGCCTTCCTCCGGTATGATATAGGGTTTGTCGAGTTTGACATTGACAAAACCAGCCTCGGCGGATGTCACATTCACCTGTGTCAAATCGGGCACGTTCTTGCCGTCCTCGACACGCAACTGGCTTGAAAGCCACACCTTGATGTTGGTCAGACCCTCGGCGTCCATCACAGGGATGGTAACCGACTCGATATGTGTACCCACAAGGGCTGGATTCTGAATGTGGATGGCCACATCATAGGTCTGCGGCTTTGCCTCGCCATACATACCGATTTCCTCATAACCTTGATAGTAGCCATAGTTGATGCTTCCGCCAACGTCAGTGGGGTCAACGTCGGGGTATGCCGGTGTGGCAGCATCAGGCTGAATTTCCAAGCCCATGTCTTGTACTGCCTGCCATACAATCTCTGAGCGATGTTCCTCACCACCACCTCTGTAGATGGTCTGAATACCAAATTCCTCAGGACCTATCACATAGTAATATACGTATCGCGAAGTGCCGTCTTTTTCTATATCCCAGTTTTCAGTGAAATCGTAAGGAATCTCTTCCATCACTTCATCCAAGTTGACATAGTCATCGGGGGAGAGCACTAATTGCTTTTCCTCACCGTTGACCTTCGTCCAAATGGCATACGACAGTTTCTCGGGAAGAATAAAATTGCCATCAACATCACTACACGGGATGTCAAAATACATATATCCCCAGCCGTATCCGTAATCATAGTAGCTATAACCACCCTCGTATAAATCGATCCATTCCGGAGCGGCTGGTGTGGCTGCCACCTCCACGAATGGCTTAATTTCCGCACCAGTAAAGGCAGAAACAAAGTAAGCCTCGTCCTTTCCTGCATTAATCAGGAAGGTTGAGCTGTTGGTAAGCGTCTTCGTGGCTGCATCGTAGTTGAAGGTAATGTCGTCGTCGGACAAGGTATAGGTCTCTACATATTCCTCATAATAGTCATCCCATGCAGTCTCCACAGTCGATGACATGAGATAGAGGTGATAGCCTGCTTCCTCGTCTGCACCGAGATATTGTCCTGTCTTGAAGGTCACCTTGTCGCCTTGTATTGTTCCCTTCACCCATGCGTCGGGCAGTCCGGGATGGAGACCCTGGATATAGACATCATCACCACTGAATCCCACGTTACACAGCGAACCGCTATAGCCAGAAGCAGTAAGCGCATAAGTTGAGGTTTCCAAGTTATCCGGTGCGACAACGGGTTCGTCGGTGACTATTGTCATCTCGATGTCCCAATCGGCATAGCCTACCCAATTTTCACCAGAATCGACAAGACCGATGATGATATCTCCACTCGCAAGGGGGGAGCTCTGTGGTGTAGTGATAGCACCAGTTGCTGCATCATAGTCAAGGGTTATCGTTTTCTCGCTGGCAGCGACATACCATTGCTGGGCGGCATCATAAGTCAAAGGCTCA
This sequence comes from Prevotella sp., assembly GCA_017548385.1. GTDB lineage: Bacteria > Bacteroidota > Bacteroidia > Bacteroidales > Bacteroidaceae > Prevotella. The sequence goes on along the minus strand of JAFZAE010000196.1, from coordinate 3,126 downwards.
ACAAAATACTCTTCGCCCTCACTATCGAAAGCCTTGAAGGGGAAGGTGATGGTAATCTTGGATCCGTCAAGACGACCCTCTATCCAAGAATTAGTTGTAAGTTGACTGATGATGTTTTTGATATATACCTCATTATTGGGTCCGAATACCACATTGCCCACGCCACCAGTGAAAGATGTCTGCAACACATAGAAGATATAAACAAAATAAGCCGTGCCGCTCCTGCTGTAGAACACCTGTGTTCCCTCTGGCTGGTCGAAAATGTAAGGCACGTCGGTACCCAGAGCTTTCGGCGCCCTATTCAGGTTTTGTTTGTCAAAGGTCAGATGATCGCCTTTCCCACGTGCAGCAAACACCTCACGCGCAGATTTCAGTCTCTGTAAGTCCACCGTCTTTTGTAAATTCTTTGTGGCTGGAACATTCTTCGCCTCAGCCTTTGCATTAGGCACAAGCGCAGCCATTTTTTCTGGAGAGAGTACGCGCTGCTTGTTTTGCGCCGTCATTGCGACACTGAAAAGTAGTGTCAAAAAGGTTAAAAGAGTAAATTTTCTCATAATGTGAGTTTTTAAGTTTTTGAGTTTTTAAGTTTCTGAGTTTTTGAGTTTCTGAGTAATTTAGTGGTAAGAGGTGAGAGAATACTCCTTCCACCTTAAAACAGATGCTTACTGGTGACGGTTTGGCCATTGGTGTAGGTAACCTTCATCAGATAGATACCATGTGCGGGTGAAGCCACCTTTTGACCATCAAGCGAGTAATACGAGATGGATGATATAGCGTCCTTACCGTCAAGGGTGCGGATGGCGGCAGGGTCATAGACAAAATGCATCTTGATGGTCGGTCCCTCAGCCTCAACCGTATATTTGCTGGTGACGGGGTTGAGTTTATATTTCAGCAGTTGAAACTCAGCATCAAGTGTGCCAGCCCCTTCGGGCAGCCATTCTGTCTGCATGTTTTTCAGTTCGTTGCCATTGATGGTACCGACCTCTGATGACCATGAGCCCACCTTCCGGCGCTGGATACAATTGATCGGGAAGCATGTCTGCAGGGCGCCATTGCTTATCTGTGTAATGGAATAATCTGTACCACAATTCACCGCATCAGCGGTAGTGTTGAGCACGAAAACACCCGAGTACATAATGATTTCTTCACCGAAATCACTGACCTCATTGGTCGGCTGGTCCAGTGTCAGTTCTGTACCGTCAGCAATGACATTGCCGCTTGCATCGGCAAATTGCAGAGGGAAATCCTGGGCGTTAAGGCCAGAGATTCCAAAAACGAAAGAAAACAACAGTGTAATAATTAATCTCATAAGCATTATTAATTTAATTAGATTACAATTATTTAGCCACAAAAATAGGTCTTTTCATTTATTTATGCAAATAAAACTTGTTTTTTTATTCAACTTTCGCGTATTAAAAGCTGACATACACGGGGAATGTCCCTCCATTGAATGCCAACATGGGCTTTTTTCTAGTGGGCACAACTAAAACGGGACTTGAGTCAACAGGTATATAATTCCCTTAATTATTTGTTGTTATCGAAAAAAATGATTACTTTTGCAAAATCAACAAAAACACACCTATACAATCCGACTATGATCAACCAACAGCTATTACGTCCCGAAAGTATTGTAGTTATAGGCGGCTCCAACAACATTCATAAGCCAGGAGGCGCTGTAGTTAGAAATCTCATCAATGGCGGTTATCAGGGAACGCTCCGTATTGTGAATCCCAAAGAAGACGAGATTCAGGGCATCAAGGTATTCCATGATGTGAAGGAACTCCCTCCCACCGACCTAGCCATCATGGTCATCCCCGCAAAACTCTGTCCCGCCACCGTAGAGCAGTTGGCTGCAGAGAAGGGTGTCCGTGCTTTCATCATCATCTCTGCGGGCTTTGGCGAGGAGACGAAAGCCGGTGCTGTTTTGGAGCAGAAAATCCTCGACACCTGTGCAAAATACCAAGCTGCACTGATTGGTCCCAACTGCATTGGCATGCTCAATGCCTGGCATCACAGTGTTTTTACGAAGCCCATTCCCAACCTGAATCCCAAAGGTGTGGATTTCATCTCTGGTTCTGGTGCCACAGCAGTATTCATCTTGGAGTCGGCAGTCATCAAAGGGCTACAGTTTAATTCCGTATGGAGCATCGGAAACGGCAAACAGATAGGCATAGAGGACGTACTTCAATATATGGACGAACGTTTCGACCCAGAGCGCGACTCAAAGGTGAAACTCCTTTATATCGAGAACATCTCCAATCCCGACAAATTGTTGTTCCATGCCAGTTCGCTCATTCGCAAAGGCTGCCGCATCGCAGCCATCAAGGCAGGCAGTTCTGAGAGTGGCAGTCGCGCTGCCTCCTCGCATACTGGTGCCATCGCCAGCAGCGACTCCGCCGTCGAAGCTCTTTTCCGTAAGGCCGGCATTGTGAGGTGTTTTTCGCGCGAGGAACTGACCACCGTGGGTTGTATTTTCACCCTTCCTCCCATCAAGGGCAAGAATTTCGCCATCGTCACCCATGCAGGTGGCCCTGGCGTGATGCTCACCGACGCTTTGTCGAAAGGTGGCATGTCGGTGCCCCCGATTTCCGGCCCTGCCGCTGAGGAACTGAAATCAAAGCTTTTCCCTGGTGCCTCCGTCGCCAACCCCATAGACATCCTTGCCACCGGCAATGCCGAACAATTAGGTATCGCCATTGACTATTGCGAGAACCAATTCGAGAATATCGATGCCATTATGGTGATTTTCGGCACGCCTGGTCTGGTGCAACTTTATGAGACCTACGATGTGCTCGACAAGAAAATCCATGAATGTAAGAAGCCTGTTTTCCCCATCCTCCCCAGTCTCCATACTGCGGGGCCGGAGGTAGAGGAATTTCTGAAGAAAGGTCATGTGAACTTCAGCGACGAAGTAACACTTGCCACCGCCCTTACCCAAGTGATGCGCACCCCTGCTCCTGCCCCACCCGAGATTGAGTTGTTTGGTGTCGATGTGCCGCGCATCCGTGAGATTATCTCCGGCATCAAAGAGAGTGGCTATATTTCGCCCGACCTCGTTCATCAGTTACTGGAATGTGCAGGCATCAACATGGTACCCGAGTTTGTCAGTTCAGACAAACAAGAGTT
>JAFZAE010000195.1 GCA_017548385.1 Prevotella sp. | reverse complement strand
CACCATCCCCTCCACGGCAAAAGGCAGCGATGCCAACGGTTTCTACAATGTGGAATATCCCATCCCCGCAAATCTCATCGTCGATGAACAAGGAGAAGTGAAGAAAAAATTTGTGGTGCGCCTCACGGCATCTTCCTCCACACTTTGTCCTGGTATCTACTATGTGCGCTTACTGAAGGATTATAACGACCATGCCTACCATTTTGTGGCCAATGAATGGACAACGGGCGACCCTAACCGCGTTTCTGCCGCCAACATCACATATGACACAAACCATAACATCATCCACGTAAAAGCATCGGGAGCCAACAATGTAGCATTGATGCTCAAATACGAAAACCTTGACTATACCATCTCGCAAGATCAGATATACCTTGTTGTAAGAGGAACAAACCTAAGTACTAATTCGGGAGCTTCCTATCTATGGTGGCTCAATGGTTCGAATCATGGTACCCAAGTAGCACCCACGAAGATTGCAACCACCACGATCGATGGAGTTGAACATAAAATAATAGCCTGGGACATGACCCAAAGTGGACTCTACGAGAATTTTAGTGGCGACCGTCCCAGTGTCTGTATAGGGCAGACCATCTTTGGGCTGACTTCACTCCAAGGACAAAGTGACATTTATGACATCAATTTCGTGAGTGACGTAGACGAATATGTAAATACCACCGTTGGCATTTCAACAGTCACACCGATGTCTGATAAAGAAGAGTGTGCCATCTACAATCTGGAAGGGAAAAGGGTTAAGCAACCTCATGGCATCTATTTGAAAAAGGGAAAGAAATATGTTAGGAAGTGAGTTGGTAAGTTTTTGAGTTGATGAGTTGATGAGTTGATGAGTTGATGAGTTGGTAAGTTCTAAAAAAACAATTATGAAAAAGATATTGTTCTACACAAGCTACGTCTTGTTTTTTGTCATCGCATTCACCATTTATGCAATAGCTGGATGCAAAAACAATCATAGTGGCTATCCATACGAGGAGATCTCCTACCCTACTCCCAATATCGAACCTGATACATTGAACGACGTGCAAGGAGTGGTGTTGCACCATACAGCCATACAGACTGCTAAGAAAGCTCTAAAAACACTTTCCTCACCAGAGAAGAAAGTAAGCACCCATGTGGTCATCGATTACGATGGCACCAGATATATTATGGCCGCACCTACCGACGTGACATGGCATGCCGGCCGCTCTATCCTCGGAGATAGAGAAGATTGTAATTTCTTCACCATAGGAATAGAATTTCAGGGCAATACCCTTGAGAAGCCACTCACCACAGACCAGATAAACAGTGCCATCGAATATCTCCTTCCACTTATCAGACAATACCGAATACCCATGGAAAACATTGTCACACATGAGATGGTTCGTAAGGCATATAAAGAGAAATATCCCGACAGCAAGGTTTACGACAAATGCGATATTACACAAACGGAATACCATCGGTTTATCAAAGCCCTGGAAAAAGAAATGGACAGTCATTGAACGCAAAGATTTACTAAATTGAAATCATTCAAATAGAGTAGATTTCGAAAAAAAGCAGTACTTTTGCAGTCGATAAAATATTAAGCATGATATTGAAATACGACGTTGTGGTGATAGGTGGCGGACATGCCGGCTGTGAGGCTGCCACTGCTGCTGCCAATATGGGCGCAAAGACGCTCCTTGTCACCATGGACATGAACAAGATAGCCCAGATGTCGTGCAACCCCGCCGTGGGTGGCATCGCCAAGGGACAAATTGTCAGGGAAATCGACGCCCTGGGTGGACAGATGGGTATTGTGACCGATGCCACGGCCATCCAATTCCGTATGCTCAACCGTTCGAAAGGTCCGGCGGTATGGAGTCCACGGGCACAATGCGACCGTGGCAAGTTTATCTGGAAATGGCGCGAGACACTTGACAACACTCCCCTACTCGACATTTGGCAAGACCAGGTAGAGGAACTATTGGTGAAAGACAGTGAAGTCATCGGTGTAAAAACCATCTGGGGAGCAGAAATTCTTGCCAAGAGCATCGTGCTCACAGCAGGAACATTCCTCAATGGACTTTTGCATATCGGCAGGAAATCACTCCCTGGCGGAAGAATTGCCGAACCCGCTGTGACACGTCTCACTGAAAGTATCTCCCGCCATGGCATCAGAACGGCGAGAATGAAAACTGGCACACCCGTTCGTCTCGACCGTCGCACCATCCACCTCGATGAAATGGAAATCCAATATGGCGAGGACGACTTCCATAAATTCAGTTTTCTCGACACCCCCCGGCCTTTACGTCAACTCACCTGCTGGGTATGCTACACTAATCCTGGTGTCCATGAGGTGCTCAGGTCAGGACTTAACGACTCGCCCCTCTATAACGGGCAGATACAAAGCATCGGACCACGTTACTGTCCATCAATAGAAACCAAACTCGTCACCTTCCCGGAAAGAGACCAGCATATGCTCTTCCTTGAGCCAGAGGGAGAGAATACCAACGAGATGTATCTCAACGGCTTCTCTTCCAGCATGCCCATGGATGTGCAAATAGAAGCCCTGCGACAAATACCCGCCTTGCGTGATGCGAAAGTCTATAGACCCGGTTATGCTATTGAGTACGATTTCTTTGACCCAACACAATTGGACTATTCCTTGGAATCGAAAGTCATCCGAGGATTGTTCATGGCAGGACAAGTGAACGGCACCACTGGATATGAAGAAGCTGGTGGACAAGGTACTGTCGCAGGTATCAATGCAGCCATCCACTGCACTGGAGGAAAACCCTTTGTTATGCGCCGCGACGAGAGTTATATCGGTGTACTCATAGATGACTTGGTGACAAAAGGGGTAGATGAACCCTACCGTATGTTCACTTCACGTGCCGAGTATCGCATCCTGCTCCGTCAGGACGATGCTGATGCACGTCTCACCGAGCGTGCCTACCAGCTTGGACTGGCTACACGACAACGCTATGATCGTTGGCTGGAAAAAAAACAAGGGATAGAGCGTATCATCGAAGTCTGCCAGAACACACATATCCGACCCAAGGAGGTGAATAGCCGTCTTGAAACACTTGGTACTACCCCACTCCACTATGGTTGCAAAGCCATCGACCTGCTCGGGCGCCCACAAATCGATCTCCATATCCTTGCCGAAATGGTACCAACACTTAAGCAAGCTATCGACCAACTTCCCAACCGACAGGAGGAAACGGCCGAGGCCGCTGAGGTGCTCATGAAATACAAAGGATATATCGAACGCGAAAAACTAATCGCTGATAAAATGAGACGACTGGAGGACATCAGAATTAAAGGTCATTTCGACTATAAAAATATGACACAAATCTCTATCGAGGCAAGACAAAAACTGGAGCGCATCAACCCCGAAACATTGGCACAGGCAAGCCGTATCCCCGGTGTGTCACCCAGCGACATCAATGCCATGCTCGTGCTGATGGGGAGATGATACTCTAGGGGTAAGAGGTAAGAGGTGAGAGATTACTCCTGCAAATCGCAAAGTATTGTCCAAACTCCCAAACTCCATCAACAAATAACTTGTCAACTCGTTAACTTGTCAACTTGTCAACTAAAAAGTGTAAAATTTTTTCATTGTTTCACGTGAAACATTAACCATAAACAATTATAACATGAACAACAAAATCTTATTAGACAACCTCAGATGTATTCCCGACTTCCCTATCAAGGGAATCAATTTCAGGGATGTGACTACACTGTTCAAGAACGGCGAATGCCTCCAAATCATGGTCGACGAATTGTACGAACTGTATAAAGACAAAGGCATAACCAAAATCGTCGGCATAGAGAGCCGTGGTTTTGTGATGGCATCTGCACTCGCCGTCAGACTGGGTGCCGGCATCATTCTCTGCCGTAAGCCCGGCAAACTGCCAGCAGAAACCATCCAGGAAACCTACACCAAAGAGTATGGCACCGACACCATCGAGATACACAAAGACGCCATCAACGAGAACGACGTGGTACTGCTGCATGATGACCTTCTGGCTACTGGTGGCACCATGAAAGCAGCCTTCGACCTGGTGAAGAAATTCAACCCCAAGAAAATCTACATGAACTTTGTCATCGAACTCATCAATGAGGGACTCGACGGAAGAAAACCCTTCGGTGACGAGGTGGAAATAACGTCGCTGTTGCAAGTATAAAGTTTGAGTGGACGAGTTGACAAGTAAACATGTTGATGAGTTTATTGTCTAACTTAACCACCTCGTTTGTTCCACGTGGAACACCAGAAATCTAGCACGAGAATGGAAAACGACGAACTCAAGAAAAAGCTCAAAAACATCGTGGATAATATGCCCGAGCAACCCGGAAGTTATCAGTTTTGGGATGACAAGGGCATTATTATCTATGTAGGAAAAGCCAAGAACCTCAAGAAGAGAGTGGCGTCGTATTTCCATAAAGAAGTAGACAGGTTCAAGACAAAAGTACTTGTCAGCAAAATCAAAGACATCACCTATACGGTAGTAAATAGCGAAGAAGATGCATTGCTATTGGAGAACAGCCTTATCAAGAAGTACAAGCCCCGCTACAATGTGCTCTTGAAAGACGGGAAAACCTATCCCAGCATCTGTGTCACCAATGAACCATATCCACGTATTTTCAAAACCAGAAACATTAACCGTAAATGGGGGACCTATTTCGGTCCGTACAGCAATGTGGCTTCCATGTATGCCGTGCTTAACCTTATCAACAAAATCTACAAGCCTAGAGCCTGCAACATGGCAATGACAAAGGAAAAGGTGATGGAAGGTAAATTCAAACCCTGCCTGAAATACCACATACATATCTGTGATGGGCCCTGTATAGATAAAGTTCCATATGACGAATATCAAAACAATATTTTACAGGCACGGGAAATCCTGAAAGGAAACACCAGGAATGTCATCCGCCAACTTACCTCTGCCATGCAGCAGAAAGCAGCAGAACTAAAATTTGAAGAGGCAGAGTTTATCAAACAAAGAATCATCCTCATCGAAAACTACTGTGCAAAAAGCGAGGTTGTCAGCAATACGATAAACAATGTTGATGTATTTTCCATTATCAACGATGATAATACCTCCAATGCATACATCAACTATATGCATGTGGCCAACGGAAGTATCAACCAAGCCTTTACCTTTGAATATAAACGAAGGCTGAATGAGACAGACAGCGAACTTCTCGTCATGGCCATCACAGAAATCAGAAACAGATATTCAAGTAAAGCAAAGGAAATCATCCTTCCTATGGAAATCGACTGGAGTCCAGAGAATGTGGAGATTACCATTCCGCAAAGAGGTGACAAAAAACACCTGCTTGAACTCTCTGAGATGAATGCCAAACAATACAAGGTTGACAGACTAAAACAAACAGAAAAACTCAATCCAGAACAACGGCAGACCCGATTAATGAAAGAGTTGCAGAAAGCACTCAAAATGGAAAAATTGCCCTACCACATCGAGTGTTTTGACAATTCAAACATCAGCGGAAAAGACGCAGTGGCCGGATGTGTGGTATTTAAGGGAATGAAACCTTCGAAAAAAGATTATAGAAAATATAACATTAAAACCGTTGAAGGTCCCGACGATTATGCCTCTATGAGGGAAGTGGTTTATAGAAGATATTCAAGGATGATAGAAGAAGGCACTCCCCTACCCGACCTTATTATCACAGATGGTGGAAAAGGACAGATGGAAATTGTCAGACAAGTTGTAGAAGACACGCTACACCTGCATATTTCCATTGCTGGACTGGCAAAAGATGATAAACACCGCACCAACGAACTACTGTTTGGCTTTCCACCCGTAGTCATTGGAATGAAGACAGATAGCGAACTCTTCCATATCCTGACAACAATACAAGATGAAGTGCATCGCTATGCCATCTCTTTCCATCGCGACAAACGAAGCAAAAACGCATTACACTCAGAACTGGATAGCATCAAAGGCATAGGCCCGAAAACAAAGGACCAACTCATCAAGCATTTTAAATCGGTGAAAAAGATAAAAAACGCTGAACTGACAGAGTTGGAAACTGTCATCGGAAAAGCAAAAGGAACAATCATCTATCAATATTTTCAAGCCAACTAACGAAAAATTTGGATTATTAAGAGAAAAACACTATTTTTGCGCTGTAGAAATTGAAACGATAATACTATGCGCACAGTCATCCAAAGAGTATCAAAAGCCAGCGTTACGATTGACAACCAAGTAAAAGCAACTATCAACCACGGATTACTGATTTTGTTAGGTGTCTGCGAGGAAGACAACGAAGAAGATATCAATTGGCTCGTCAAGAAAATCGTCAACCTGCGTATATTCAATGATGAAAATGGTATCATGAATAAGTCGGTACTAGATGTGGCTGGAGAAATCATGGTAATCAGTCAATTCACTCTTTTTGCATCCTACAAAAAAGGAAACAGACCATCGTGGTTAAGAGCAGGAAAACATGAAATAACCATCCCTATATATGATAAATTCTGTGAAGAACTGACCAAAGCGTTTGGAAAAGAGATAAAAACAGGCAGTTTCGGCGCAGATATGAAAGTAGAATTAATCAATGATGGACCAGTTACCAT
>JAFZAE010000194.1 GCA_017548385.1 Prevotella sp. | reverse complement strand
GCAACCCCGACTCGTTCTGCTCCTGCTCCCATGGTGCCGGTCGTGTGCTTTCACGCTCGGCAGCCATCAGAACCCTCGACATGGCTGCGGAGGTAGCACAATTGGAGGCCAAAGGCATCGTTCACGCCATCCGTAGTCAAGACGACATGCAGGAGGCATCGGGCGCCTATAAGGACATAGAGGAGGTTATTGCCAACGAGGCAGACCTGGTGAAGATAAAAACCCGACTGCTCCCCGTGGCAGTGATAAAAGGATAGAAAACAAATTGTTGTGGTGCTCGGAAAAAGTATTATTTTTTTGCTTTTTCTCTCGCTTGTGCCACGAAATGAGACAAGATATTTTTATCTTTGCACACAAATATGTAACTAAAAAACATCGAGGTCTAAGAGAGACTTACTTCACATCTTGATAATTGCCTGAATAAACAGTCTCTGCATTACCTCATATTATTAACAAGGTCAAGGCTGACATACTCCTAGAAATGATCAATTACCATTATATTTGTCAGCCAATTACCTTTTAAATTACAGCATTATGAACACCAACAATCTGACAAAGGTGGCCCTGCGCTACCGGGCCGTGTTCCTCGACATCCGCCGCGAGGACATTAACGTGAAATCTGAGGCAACCGTACCTGTGATGGCATTCATTGCCCGTCTGAAGGAGAACGGTTTCTGCGTCAGCGAAGAATTACTCCATGCGCTGAACGCTGTATCTGCCAACAGACTGGCGGAAATTACCACATGCATTAACGATGTGATGGGGGTGAACCTTAACTGGGCCTCGCTCGTCAAGGGATGGAATGTTCCCACTGGTGAGACCCTTGCCGACCATCTCGTCACCTTGATTGCCAATATTTTTGGAAAGGAAGCCGGTTTCAAAGGCACCACCCTACCCTGCGGGCACCTCATCCCCGAGGGTACTTTCCCCATCGAGCGATACAATGGTTGTCCGTTCTGTGGCACACCATTTGAAACCGCCGACTTCGTATACAAAGGTCAGGGCAGTAAATTGAAGGAGCTTCGGTTGTTCACCATCAAGGACATGCAGCATGTCTTTGCAACCCTTCTGTCATCAGCCACTCCACTTGATGCTACTCAGAAAGACTCTCTAGAACAACTGCTCCGGGAATTTCCACTGCCCGAGGATGCCGACATTACCATGAAAGAGACTACCATGCTTGTCATCAAGCTGCTGGCAGAACAAGGTAAGGTCGAGGAGGCTTCGAAATTAATGAAGACTCCTACAGACATTCTTCGCTACCTATGGTACGAGAAGACTGGCTATGTACAAATAATCGAGCCTAAAACCCTGGTGACCCACGCCCGCAAGTTATACTATCACATGTGGGGACCACTTGACAGAAGTGCAGACGCCGCAAAAAGCATGAAAGAGAAGCTGAAACTGAAGTACGACCGTAAGGCTTGTCTGCGTGTGGCATTATGGCTAAACGCCATCCCAATGACGGCTCGTCAAGCTGCCGAGAACATGAACCCCAAGCGTGGCATGTGGGTACGAATGATTCGTGCACTCCGCCTGGGTGAATACTCACGTAAAAACGGATTCGACCACCTGGCAGAGATTCTTGATGTGTTCTACAAACAGGACTACTCAACCTGGCAGGGACAGGTGGATAAGGCTCGCACAGAAAACGATATCAACAAAACGCTAGGTATGTTGAAGGAGCGTCCCGGGATGTTCGCCCGCAGTCTATTCGCCACCATGCTCCGTTTCGGCAGTGATAAAGTGCTTGCTGCCTTCAATGAGATTGCCAACAAGTTGCCGGCACGTTTACTGCTATCACTCGGCAATGCAGCTGAGTTCTATTTTGACCCGAAGCAGATGCGTCTGGCACGTCCTATCACAGGAGTTACACATCAAGTTGAGCCCAATAAGTTGTTAGCGCTCTATGGCGACGAAGACCGCAAGGCTATGGTTGATGCAGTCAACGACCTCTACAAGACATCCATGGCATGGCGTTTTGCCGCACAGAAGACTGAGGCTAAGACCATCTTCATCGAACCATCACTCTACAACATTCCCGTCAGTGTAGGCGACCGCTCGTCCACTATCCAGGATATGTCGTGTGCCCTGATGGGTACGCACTTCCCAGTGGAGGGTGATGCCGTACGACTGTTCCTACAATGGGGCAAGGGCTTGCACGCCCAACACCTCGACATGGACCTGAGTGCCCGCATCACCTTGCCAGACAACAAGGTGGCCGAATGTGCCTACTACAGTCTTACATGTGTGGGAGCAAAACACTCTGGCGACATCCGTTCCATTCCAGAAATGGTGGGCACGGCCGAGTATATCGAACTATCGCTGCCGGAACTAGAGCAGGCTGAAGCTCAATACGTCATCTTCACTTGTAATGCCTATTCTGTTGGCTCGCTCTCCCCCAACCTCGTGGTGGGGTGGATGAATTCGTCCTATCCGATGGAAATATCAGAGGAGAAGGGCGTTGCCTATGATCCGTCGTGTGTGCAACACATGGTACGTATCAGTGAGGGCAATCTCTCCAAGGGCTTGGTTTTCGGCGTACTCGATGTGATGAAACGCGAAATTATCTGGTTAGAAATGCCCTTCACCTCACAGACGTTGAGAGGTGCCAACGGCGAGTCTATCGAGGCATTATTACGTAGGTTGGAGACAAAACTCTCCATCGGTGAGTTACTTGATATGAAAGCCAAGGCACAAGAACTGACACTAGTGGAGAACGCCGAAGAAGCCGACGAGGTTTACAGCTATGAGTGGGCTCTCAACCCGGCAGAGGTAACCAAACTATTGAATGGAGCTCTTTAAGCACAAAGACACGGGGGCACAGAGAGAATAAGAGTTGGAGGATAAAAGAAAAAACTCTGTGTTCCTGTGCCTCTTTGTTGATATATAGTATCTATTATACAAGATGAAATGACAAACGTATACAAACGAGAAGACTCGAAGGCATTCGAGACGAAAGTGAGCAAAAAAATTGCTGGATGGTATAGCAATAACATGTTCCATAAAAATGCTGTGAAAAGAATTGTACTTCAACGTGAGGAGATTTATTCTCTTTTTGAAATAGTGCAAAAAGTCAGTGTGAGGAAACTACTCAACTATCTGGATTCGAGTGGTTTCTTCTATCGTCCATCCTCAGCGAAAAGGCACCACAACTTTCCAGGTGGGTTGGCAGAGCATTCACTTGGAGTGTTCCGCATTGTAAAAGAATGGAACGACATGACACCTGATGAACGCAAAAAGAGCGAGTTGTATCGCAGATTTTTGTCCGACAAAAAGGTCTATTGCGACATTTTTAAAGAAAAACTAGATGAAAACGATATGGTCATAGCAGCCATTTGTCATG
>JAFZAE010000193.1 GCA_017548385.1 Prevotella sp. | reverse complement strand
GGTGCAACACTCCATAGTTTTTTCAAGATTCCCTTTCATCCCATCCTCCCCAACGACGTACGTTTCTCTGAACGACATATCAAAGAAACGCTGAAATATTCGGGCGAGAAACGCAAGATTATCCGTGAGTTGGAACTGATTATCATTGATGAAATCAGCATGGTCCGTGCCGATATCATCGACTTTGTCGACAAGGTGCTTCGCGTCTATAGTGACAACCGTCGTGAGCCTTTTGGTGGGAAACAAGTGCTGTTGGTAGGCGATATCTACCAATTGGAGCCCGTGGTCAAGGAAGATGAGCGGCAACTGCTCCGTCCCTTCTACCCCTCACAGTTTTTCTTTGATGCTCATGTCTTTCGCCAAATGCCATTGGTAAGTATCGAGTTGCGGAAGGTGTATCGTCAAAGCGACCCTCATTTCATCAACCTTCTCGATAAAATTCGCTGTAACCAAGTTGGCCCAACCGATTTAGCCATCCTTAATCAACGTGTGGGGAAGTCATTCCACTCCGACTCCACCCATCTCTCCATCACACTCTCCACTCGTCGCGACACCGTGGACTACATCAACGAACAATGTCTTAACGACTTATCAGGGGAAAAGCAAGTGCTTATCGGAGAAATCACAGGTGATTTTCCAGAAAGTGCCCTTCCCACATCAATGGAATTAGAATTGAAAGTAGGTGCCCAGGTGATGTTTATCAAGAACGACGTTGAGCACCGCTGGGTAAACGGTACACTGGGTGTCGTTACCGCAATGGACATTGGCAATGATGACAGCGACAACAATTGTATCACCGTGATGACAGAAGACGGCATGGAATATGACGTTGGCCTCGATATCTGGAGCAATATGCGTTATACCTACAACGAGAAGGAGCAGAAGATTGAAGAGGAAGAAATAGGCCGTTTCATCCAGTATCCTCTAAAACTGGCATGGTCGATTACTGTTCACAAGAGTCAGGGGCTAACCTTCCAGCATGTGAATATCGACTTCACCGGTGGTGCCTTCGCCTGCGGCCAGACCTATGTGGCCTTGTCACGTTGTGTGTCTTTGGAAGGTATCAGTCTGAAAGAGCCATTGCGACTGAGCGACATCTTCGTCAATTCCGAGGTGGTGAGGTTTTCTCGCAGCTATAACAACACGAAAGTCATCGACGATGCCATTCGCAGCGCTCAGGCCGACATCGAATATCGTGAGGCTGTGAAAGCCTTCGACGCTGGTGATTTCGACACCTTCCTTGAACAGTTTTTCAAAGCTATCCATCATCGCTACGACATCGAGAAGCCTCTCTCAAAGCGATTTATCCGCATGAAGCTCTCACGACTGAACCATATGAACGAAGAAAACCGCCAGCTACACGCCGAAATTGCCTCGCGTGAAGCCTATCTTCAAGAACTTGCCGCCGAATATGTGCTGATGGGTAAGGATTGTGAGCGCGAAAAAATGCCCGATGCCGCTATCGCCAACTATCGTAAGGCACTTCGTCTCTATCCTGGCTGTCGTGAGGCTATTCGCCGCCTTAAAAAGCTCGGTTCTTCTTAACATAGCTTAATTCGGAGCTCTTTTAAGGTAAAGAATAATAAAAAGCAAGGGTGAAACGCACTGATTTGAAAACTTTTATGTAAGTTTGCAGCCAGAAAATTGGAAATGATGAGGAAATTTCCCATACTCTGTGCCATCCTGACGACCATCATCCTGCTTGCTGGTTCCTGCAAACACCAGTCGGTCGTGGAAAAACTGGGACTCAGATTCGACACTCTCCACGTTGAATCCATTACCCAGTTGGTAGACTCTGGTGCATCACCTCATTGCCAAGTGAGCATCGATCTCATTGTCGTCAATGGTGACGAATATCGTCAGCTAAATGACAGTCTGCTTCGTAGTGGCGTACTCCAGCCCGACTATCTGTCGCAGACTTCTCGCAGTTTCACTCCCCGTGAGGCCCTCGACTCATTCGCCATCCGCTATGCCATGGACTACCGCGATTTTTACGGCGGACTGTTGACCGAGGATGCCACTGAGGACGACATCGCTAGTCTGTCGCTCTCCTATCAGTTGACAACAGAGATAGAGGAAGGCCGCGACGACGTGCTTTGCCATATCTCACATGTACAGAGAAACGAGGGCAATCTCATCACCAGTTACACTATAGTCAACAACATGGACATGGCAAAACGACAGTTGGTTCATCTGGACGATGTCTTCGTTGCCGGCTACCAGAACGGGCTGAATGAAGCCATACTGAAGAGTCTGGAAGACAAAACAGGCATTAAGGGGCTGAAAAACCTCCGCCAAGAGGGCTACTTTGTAAGCACCGACGTCTATGCCCCCAATAATTTCAAGTTGGGTGAAGACTACATCACCTTCATCTATATGCCCAGCGAAATTGCCGACCGTGAGAAAGGCGAAATCGCTGTCGACGTGAAATACTCTGCCATCAAGAGACTATTAAGCAAATGACGATTATACAGAAATATTTCCCACACCTTACTCTGCGCCAGACGGAACAAATGAGTGCCCTCTGGAACTTGTATCATGAGTGGAACGAGAAGATCAATGTGATTTCTCGCAAAGACATTGACAATCTGTATGACCACCATGTGCTCCACTCGCTCTCTATCGCCTATGCGCTGAAATTCCGCGAAGGTACACAAGTATTGGACTTCGGAACAGGTGGAGGTTTCCCGGGCATCCCCCTTGCCATCATGTTTCCCGAGAGCCATTTCACGCTCATCGACGGGACGGGCAAGAAAATCCTTGTAGTAAAAGCCATCAGCGAAGCCATCGGACTGGAAAATGTGACAGCCAAGCATCTCCGTGGCGAAGAAGAGCGCGGGCGCTACGACTTTATCGTCAGCCGCGCCGTCATGCCACTGCCCGACCTCGTCAAGATTGTGCGTAAAAACATCTCCAAGACTTCCCACAACTCCATCGCCAATGGCATTCTTTGCCTGAAAGGCGGCAATGTGGAATCGGAAGTGCAGCCATTCCGAAAAGTGGCTGAAGTCACCCCCCTCAGCAACTGGTTTGAGGAAGAGTGGTTTAAGGAGAAACATCTAATATACCTGCCGATATGATTCACGTACAGCGATTCGTATGCAATATGTTCCAGGAAAACACCTTCGTGGTGAGCGATGAGACAAAGGATTGTATCATCGTTGATTGTGGTGTTTTCTATGAAGAGGAACGCCGTGCCCTTATCACCTATATACGCGACCAGCAACTGAACCCTCGTCATCTGCTGGCCACCCATGGGCATGTGGATCATCATTTCGGCGATGACTTCATCTATCGTGAATTCGGGCTACCCGTTGAAGTGCCTGCTGCCGACCAACGGCTGATGGAGAAACTTCCCCGACAAGCCGTGATGTTCCTGGGTGATGCGTCGGACATTCAGATGCCTACCCAATGCATCTACCTGCATGAGAACGACGTTATTACCTTTGGCAACCACACCGTCAGCATAATCCCCACCCCTGGTCACAGTCCAGGCTCCGTGGTCTATTATCTTGCGGATGAACGATTGGCACTTACTGGCGACACCCTCTTTCATCTGTCGATTGGTCGCACCGACCTTGAGGGAGGTAGTATGATGCAACTCATTCAGAGCCTCCGCTCACTGGTGCAGCTTCCCGACGACACCATCGTGCTTCCTGGCCATGGCGAGAACACAACCATCGGCGAAGAACTTAAAATGAATCCATTCATTGACCGATGACAGAGAAGATCATCCTCGGAATAGACCCTGGTACGAACGTGATGGGCTACGGTGTTATCCGTGTCGTCGGCAATAAAGCCGAGATGCTGGCCATGGGTGCAGTGGACCTTCGCAAGATGAGCGACCCCTACCTGAAACTCGGCAAGGTGTTTGAACGTGTAACGGGGGTTATCGACGAATACCTCCCTGATGAAATGGCCATCGAGGCTCCATTTTTCGGGAAAAACGTTCAGTCGATGCTCAAGTTGGGACGAGCACAGGGAGTAGCCATCGCAGCAGCCATCCAGCGCGACATCCCCATCCATGAGTATGCACCGCTGAAAATCAAGATGGCTATTACTGGCAACGGCAATGCCTCGAAAGAGCAAGTGGCAGGAATGCTACGCCGACTCTTGAATATTCCTGATGATGACCGTCCCCAGTTCTTGGATGCCACGGATGCCCTTGGTGCCGCCTACTGCCATTTTATGCAACTGGGCCGTCCAACAGTGGAAAAAGGCGCTCGCAGTTGGAAAGAGTTTGTCAACAAAAACGCCAACCGCGTATGCAAGCCACAATAAGGGTAAAACAGGGTGTCTGTCGCATGGAGAAATGGCGGATGGCTTGCCCTGTTGACTTCGAGGCCCTCGCCGATGAGCATATTGCCATCGTAGGGCGCAACGGTAGCGGCAAGTCTATGCTTGTGGATATCCTCACCGGCCGGCATCCGCTGCTCATGGAGGATCCATTTTACGATTTCAGTCCGAGCAAGAAACCACTTGTCTCCGACAACATCAAATATATCACGTTCCGCGACTGCTATGGCGGTGACAACGACAACACCTACTATTTGCAGCAACGTTGGAACCATCACGACATCGACGAAAGCACGCCTACCACTGGGCAGCTGTTGGAGGAGTCATTCTTACAGACGGGTGAAGACACCCCTGAGCGACGTGCTTTTCAGCACAAGATTTACGAATTGTTTTGTTTGCACGCGCTCTTAGACAAATACATCATCCTACTCTCAAGTGGAGAACTAAGGAAATACCAGCTGACACGTGCGCTGTTGAGCGAACCTAGGATCCTCATCATGGACAACCCGTTCATCGGCCTCGACGCAGAGACACGCACCCAGCTGACACATCTTTTTGAGGAACTAATCGCCCATCTGCCCATCCAACTCATCCTGGTGCTGGCGAAAACCGACGACCTGCCCGATTTCATCACTCATGTGGTGGAAGTACAAAAAATGGTGGTGGGAAAGAAACAGACACGCGCTGAATATCTGAATGCCAAACATCATCGGATGAAGCCAACACTTCCTCTGGATAAAATCAAGGCCATCGAGGAATTACCCTATAAAAAGGGCGAATATCAAGCAACAGAGGTCGTGAGGATGCACGACGTGAGCATCAGATACGGCAACCGCGTTATCCTCGACAGCATCAACTGGACCATCATGAATGGCGAGCGGTGGGCACTCAGTGGCCGAAACGGTTCGGGCAAATCGACCCTGCTGAGCCTCGTATGTGCTGACAATCCACAGGGCTATGCCTGCGACATCTCGCTCTTCGGCATCCCCCGTGGCACAGGCGAGACCATTTGGGACATCAAGCGCCACATCGGCTATGTTTCGCCGGAGATGCACCGAGCCTATAAAAAAGACCTTCCCGCCGTGCGGATAGTCGCGAGTGGATTGAAAGACTCCATCGGTCTGTATGTCAAGCCCACTGAAGAGGAATTTACCATATGCCGTTGGTGGATGGACATCTTCGGACTGGAAGGCATGTATGAGCGGACATTCCTAAGTCTTTCGAGTGGCGAACAGCGACTGGTACTATTGGCAAGAGCCTTTGTCAAGGACCCTGAACTGCTCATCCTCGACGAGCCACTCCATGGTCTTGACGACGTGAACCGCCATTTAGTGCGTGAAATCATCAACACTTTCGCCCGCCGCCGCAACAAGACCATCATCATGGTGACACACTACCAGGAGGAACTGCCCTCCTGCATCGATAAACATAAGAGACTCTGAATATAAACCCAAGAAAAAAATAAAAAAGAAATACACTTATGGCAAGAAAATTACTTTTGATAGTAGTCCTTTTGACATCTATGTTGAATGTTTCTGCTCAACATGCCTACAACGAGGCTATCCGCAAGGCCAAGACGGTGGCTGAAGACAGGACAAAGAACCTCGAGGAACGTAAAATCGCTGCTTTCAAGCGTGAGGCGCTCTACTATATGGGTTCACAGGCTTACAAACAGATGCCCGACAGCAGTGTCACCATGCTCGACAACCAAGCACTTGCGCTGTATCAGTTTATCAACCTTTATACAAATTGTCTGCTTAACTGTCAGAAGAAAGAGCGTGCAGATATCATGGACCTCTTTACGGGCATTAGCCTGGCACATCCCAAGTTCCATGATCCGAACAAGGAGTATGTCCTTGCCTATATCACCAATCAAGGTTACCTAACCCGTTTCTCGCTCGACACCGATTGGGTGGCCGCCTACAGTGAAGCCAAGAAACGGATGGGAAGGCCGTAGAAGGTTTAGTCTATAGTCATTAGATTTTAGATTCAATATTAAAGGTCTACGGAGTCAAGGAGTTTTTGGAGTTTGTGTGTCTTCGATACATCTCCATTGCTCTCAGACTCCGTAGATTTTTTATGCTACAGTCTTTGGTGAGCGTGCTTTCTGTCTCCAAAGTCTGTAGAGTTGTAACGATTATTTTCGCTTTCAGAGAAATTTGTTTTTCCCTACTTGTTGTATTTATAATAACACCAATAGGTATTACCATAGGTACGGCGGATGAAGTTAGCCACGGTATTTGGAGGGTAGGATTTTTCCATTTCACAGAATTCCTTGAAATCTGTTTCAAGGACTGGGTCATGCCCCTCGGCATAAGGTTTTCCTGACTGATAATTGTATAAAATCATTGCCTCTGCATAATGCCGAGGCATAACGGAGTCGGGATAAGCCTTAAAGATTACATCTGCAAAATCATCCAATTTACGGTCGAGCAAACATTTCGCCAACCGATACTCCATCTTGGCACTATCGGTAGCAGCAAAAGCAATAATGGCTGAGTCGGGCAACAACATCATGCGTGTCTCGTCACCATCAGGTATCAGTGCCTTTCCACCCCCAGAGAGAGGGTAATGGAACAGACGGTCGCCCAGCCTCCCTGTCTTGACGAGTGCATGCACTCTGAGCATGGTCAGGGAAGGGTCGGTGGAGAGGGATTTCTCACCCACTTTCAATGCCTTTTGATAATGCCCTTTTGCGATGAGCTGTTCCATGCGCACACGATAATGGAAGACATCGTTGCCATTACTGAACAATCCCACGAGGAGGAACATAGCCACCATCGTCATCAGATTAATCCACACGGTGCGCGCGAAGATGCTTCGATTATGGTCCTCTGGCTCGTAGGGTTGTATCTTCTTGAGCCAGAAGACCAATGCCACATATGCACAAAGGAGTAAAGGGAAGGCTATCAGCCAACCGCCAAACGAGAAATGTTTGTCAATGTTAGGACTGACATCAGTGATGACGGTGAGAATAAGCAAGGACGGGAAATACGTGAAAGCATGCGCCCTCCGTCGCAATTGGGTGAGATACATGACACCACATTGCAACAAATAGAGAGTAAGGGTAATGAGGATGGCCCCCACCATATTACCATAATGTGTCTTACCACCGGAGAGCACAAACTGTGCTACGGCGAGCAATTCCCCCTGATAGTAATACAGATAGACAAAAGTAAATACACAGAAGGCGATAGCACACGCCACCTGTGTATAAAACTCTAAGGTATCCTTTCGGTTATGTCCTCCTATCAGGTAAAGCATAAACGATTCTCTGGAGTTAAAGAGTGGTTAAAGGGTTGTTGAAAGGTAGTTAAAGGGACATATGCATATATCACCTCATAACCTTAAAACCTCACAACCTTATAACCCAAATATTAATTCTTTCTCAGTACTACGGCGGAGCGGGCTGGGATGTAGAGTTTGAGCCACTCTTTGCGATCCTGCACATACAGTGGGTCGTAGTTGGTGAAATGCATCACCGAGTCATCGGCTAGTCCGTTGCCGCCAAATTCCTTGGCATCGGTATTCAGTACCACCTCGTAGGCACCAGCCGGTACAAGGAAGCCATAGTCTGTGAACGAACGTGTAGGACTGAAATTGAAGACAAACACCAAGTCACCCCTCATGAATGCGAGCACTTGGTCGCCATCGTTATGCCATATTTCCTGTACTGGTGTCTTCTGGAAATTCTTCTGGCTCTTGATGACTTCCAACATTTTCTGGTCGAAGTCGCCCAACCAGTGGTAGCACAAGTCATGATTATCAACGAGGTTCCACTGCCGGCGTGCATATTTGTGGCTCCATCCGTTACCCTCTCTTGGAAAGTCAATCCATTCAGGATGTCCGAACTCATTGCCCATGAAGTTGAGGTAGCCACCATTGATGGCAGCCGCCGTCACCAGACGTATCATCTTATGAAGAGCGATACCACGGTTTGCCATGTCGTTTTCATCACCTTTCTTGAAATGCCAATACATATCGGCATCGATGAGTCGGAAAACTATGGTCTTGTCACCGACAAGTGCCTGGTCATGGCTCTCACAGTAACTGATGGTTTTCTCATCTGGTCGGCGGTTTTTCACCTCCCAGAAGATAGAACTTGGCTTCCAGTTCTCATCGCTTTGTTCCTTAATGGTCTTAATCCAATAGTCGGGGATGTTCATTGCCATGCGATAG
Source organism: Prevotella sp. (assembly GCA_017548385.1). Lineage (GTDB taxonomy): Bacteria > Bacteroidota > Bacteroidia > Bacteroidales > Bacteroidaceae > Prevotella. The sequence continues at coordinate 5,747 of JAFZAE010000193.1, read as the reverse complement.
TCGAATCCAAAACCACCATCCTCAAATTTGGCAGCGAGTCCTGGCATACCGCTCACCTCCTCGGCAATTGTCACGGCATGAGGGTTGACCTCATGAATCAGTTTGTTGGCCAATGTGAGGTAGCAAATGGCATTATCGTCCTCATGACCATTGAAATAGTCACCATAGTTGCAGAAAGCCTCTCCGAGACCGTGGCTATAGTAAAGCATGGAAGTGACGCCATCGAATCTGAATCCGTCGAAATGATATTCCTCCAACCAGTATTTGCAGTTGGAAAGTAGGAAATGGATGACATCATCCTTACCATAGTCGAAGCAGAGGGAGTCCCATGCCGGATGCTCGTGTCGGTCGCCGGGATAAAAATACTGGTTGGGGTCTCCTGCAAGGTTTCCAAGACCTTCGACCTCGTTTTTCACGGCATGTGAGTGGACGATATCCATGATGACAGCCACACCATTCTGATGTGCCGTGTCGATGAGTTCCTTCAGTTCCTCGGGTGTGCCGAAACGACTTGAAGCAGCGAAGAACGAACTGACATGATATCCGAAAGAGCCATAATAAGGATGTTCCTGAATGGCCATAATCTGGATGCAGTTGTATCCATCCTTGATGACCCTCGGCAAAACATTCTCGCGGAATTCAGTGTATGTTCCCACTTTCTCGGCATCCTGAGCCATACCGATATGGCACTCGTAGATGAGGAGCGGATTGACATTAGCCTTGAATTTCTTTTTCTTCCATTCGTAGGGAGTTGCTGGATTCCAGACCTGAGCCGAGAAGATTTTAGTTTTATCATCCTGCACCACACGCTGTGCCCATGCAGGTATTCTCTCGCCCTCGCCACCGTTCCAGTGTACGTGCATTTTGTAGAGGTCGCCATGCTTCATGGCTTTACTGGGAAGCTTGACTTCCCAGTTGTCAGTTCCCGCTACACGTTTAGCACGATATTTCTCAGTTTCCTGCCAGTCGTTGAAGTCGCCGACCAGATAGATGTCCGTGGCATTTGGCGCCCACTCACGGAACACCCATCCACGGGAGGTCTTATGCAGTCCATAATAGTCATAGCCTGACGCAAAATCGGTGAGTGTACGTTTCCCGTTTTGTGTCAATTGGTTCAATTTCCATAGGGCATGATCGTGTCTTCCGGTGATGGCCTGCTCGTATGGTTCGAGATACATATCATTGGCCACCAATCCGATGTGCTTTGGTTTTCTCTGTCTTTTTACAGGCGCATCGGCCTTCTTTGGAGTTTTTGTGGGCATAGTATTAATTTATTATTGAAGATTGAAGATTGAAAAGTGAAAATTGAGAATTGGAGAGTTGATATATTGAAATATAATGAGAAGATAGTGCAAGGACTAAAGACAAAAGCCGACAAAAGCCAAAGTCTATAGTCCTACTTACACCGGAATCTTAAAAATAGCCTTTTTAATGTTGCTTTCGGCAGAGATACAGGGAGCGTGACCATCCTGTGGAAAGAAGATGACAAACATCCCCTGTTTGCATGTGACGTAGCTCTGGGACTCTTCGCCTGGAAAGAAGGCGATATCCTTCTCCTCGTCGAAATCAGCATCAGGAAGATCTTGTGTTGGAGTGTATCCGAAGGTCTCCTCTCCTGAAAGTGGCACCTGAATATCGATCATTTTCCGGTGAATCTCCAAAACCGCCTCGTGTGAGGTCTTTCCTTTTGCCTCTTGGACATTGACAAATCCTCCTTCAACTCCAATCTCGTGTTTCCCTGCTTCAAGTTGCTGTAAATCATTGTTGCTCAAGAACTCCACAACCTTTCTGAATTGTGGGTGCAATGCTGCATAGTCCTTGAGATTCTGTAATTTATCGATAATCATATGGTATCAATTAGATTGTTCGTGTCTCATGCCATCTTCATAATAGCCACGGGCAGTAATTTTGCCACTGCGGTCTTTTTCAACGAAGTTACCGTCCCGCTCACCATTTTTGTAGGTACCCTCAAAACGTTTCCCGTCTTTGGTTTCCTCTATACATTGTCCATGGCGTATTCCTTTGTGGAACTGTCCTCTGAATCTATCGCCATTATGATAGTGGATGATAATCTGTCCCTCGAACTGTCCTGAGCGGAAATCACCTTCGAAGACATCGCCGTTTTTCTTGGTGAGTTTTCCATGACCATTCTGCATATCCTTACTCCAGAACCCATCATAGACGTCACCATTACTCCAACGGAATACACCTCGTCCGGACCTTTCGCCATTTAGGAACGCTCCGTTGTAAGTATCGCCGTTATGATATTTCACGACACCGTTGCCGGTACGCTCTCCCATGTCGTATGTCCCTTGATAGACATCTCCATTGGCAAAGGTATATGTACCCTGGCCATGTGGCAAGTCACCATTCCAACTGCCGCTATAGACATCGCCCCCCTCATAGTGGTTGACACCTTTACCTTTTCTCTCTCCAGCCACCCATTGTCCATTATAATAGATGCCGTTACCCCAATTGAAAGTACCGACACCATCTTTGAGGTCGTTTTTCCATCCTCCCTCATAGTATTGACCGGTGGAGAAAGTATATTTTCCCTGTCCTACTCGTTTGCCTTCCACCCACATACCGTCATAGACATCACCGTTATAGTAATACATGATGCCTTTTCCATTGTATTGGTCACGATACCATTTGCCGACATACTTGCTGCCGTCCATCTTATAGTATGTACCGAATCCGTGCATCTGATCCTGGTACCAGTCGCCATCGTATTTCTCACCATCGGCATATGAGAACACCCCTTTCCCATGACGTTTTCCTTTGAAGAAATCACCTTCATAGACATCGCCATTGGGATAGACGACTTTTCCTTTTCCGTGTGGTTTATTGGCGACTATCTCTCCTTGGTACTTGCCTCCGTCTCGTGTATTGCAGGAGCCAATTACAACATTCTGTGCCTCAGCATGATAGATAGCAAAAGACATCAGCAAAGATATGATAGTAACAACGATTCTCATTTCCAATTTTCAAATTCCGTGTCAAAATTAGAAAAAAATATGGATATTAAGAAAAACTTTAGCAATTTTTATGTGTAAAAGGGATGTATTTATATTTTTTTGCGGGGATGATTGGAAGGAATTGGGGTAATCGGATTGGAATAGGACACTTATTAACCTTATTAACAACGTAAGGGCATACATGAAGTACGCCCTTACAGTCATTCAATTATCGTCGATCAAGCTAAATTATCAACGCCCATCAGCAAACGGGACTTCCTGGCTTCACCTCACGGAGGATAGTAGTGACGCTGAGGTCGCCGTCGTAATTCTCTGCCGAGAGGATCATGCCCTGACTCTCGATGCCCATGATTTTACGTGGTGCGAGGTTGGCGATGAAGAGGACATCGCGCCCGATCAGTTCCTCTGGCTGATAGTATTTGGCAATACCACTGAGGATGGTTCGTGGCTGTCCGCTACCATCATCGAGGGTGAATTTGAGCAGTTTGTTAGCCTTTTTCACTTTCTCGCAATTCAGAACATGCCCCACGCGGATATCCATTTTCTCGAAGAGTTCAAAATCCACAGTGGGTTTGATTTCTTTTGCCTTATAGTTAGCAGCCTCATTGGCTTTCTTGGCGTCGTCGAGTTTTTTCAGTTGCAGTGCGATGACTTCATCCTCAATCTTCTCGAACAGCAGTGCTGGCTCAGCTAGTTGGTGTCCAGGTTTCAGGATGTCTGTTTGTCCCAACTGCTCCCATTCAAACTGGTCGATGTTGAGCATACCACGGAGTTTCTTGCTACTGAAAGGTAAGAAAGGCTCGAAGGCGATAGCGAGGTTTGCCACCAACTGTAGCGAGATGTACAGGATGGTTTCCACGCGCTTGGGGTCGGTCTTCCACACTTTCCATGGTTCACACTCAGTGATATAGCGGTTGCCTATACGTGCTAGGTTCATTGCCTCTTTCTGTGCCTCACGGAATTTGAAGACATCGAGCAGGCTCTCCACTTTCTCTTTCACATCCTTAAATTCATCAAGTGCCTGACGGTCCACGTCAAGCAGTTCGCCACACTCAGGCACCACACCTCCCCAATATTTCTTGGTCAGTTGCAGGGCACGGTTAACGAAGTTGCCATAGACGGCCACCAGCTCATTATTGTTACGGTCCTGGAAGTCTTTCCATGTAAAGTTATTATCCTTGGTCTCAGGAGCGTTGGCGGTGAGCACATAACGGAGCACATCCTGTTTTCCTGGTAATTCCTCAAGATATTCATCAAGCCATACCGCCCAGTTGCGTGAAGTGGAAATCTTGTCATCCTCCAGATTGAGGAACTCATTTGCCGGTACATTGTCGGGCATGATGTATTTGCCATGGGCACGCATCATCACGGGGAAAATAATACAATGGAACACGATATTGTCCTTGCCGATGAAATGCACGAGGCGTGTGTCCTCATCCTGCCACCATTTCTGCCATGTGCCCCATTTTTCCGGTTCTTTCTCACACAATTCCTTGGTATTGGAAATGTATCCGATAGGAGCATCAAACCACACATAGAGCACTTTTCCTTCGGCCCCCTCCACAGGAACGGGAATACCCCAGTTGAGGTCACGAGTCATCGCACGTGGCTGCAAGTCCATGTCGAGCCATGATTTGCATTGTCCATAGACATTCGACCGCCACTCTTTATGATCTTCGAGAATCCACTGTTTGAGCCACTCCTGATAGTTGTTGAGGGGGAGATACCAGTTTTTTGTATCTTTCAGCACAGGTTTCGAACCGCTGATAGTGGATTTCGGGTTGATGAGTTCTGTTGGTGCCAAATCGCGTCCACATTTCTCACACTGGTCACCATATGCACCCTCATTGTGGCAATGTGGACATTCACCAGTGATATACCTGTCGGCGAGGAACTGGTGGGCCTCCTCATCGTAATATTGGGTTGTAACCTCTTCAGTCAGTTTGCCCTCATCATAAAGCTTGCGGAAGAACTCAGCAGCGAACTGATGGTGTGTTTTGGATGTGGTACGTGAATATATATCAAAGGAGATGCCGAATTTCTCAAACGAGTCCTTGATAATCTGGTGATATCTATCAACGACATCTTGTGGGGTGATGCCCTCTTTTCTGGCACGTATAGTAATGGGTACGCCATGCTCATCGCTACCGCCGATAAAAACCACCTCTTGTTTTTTTAGTCTCAAATATCTTACATAGATATCCGCAGGAACATACACCCCTGCGAGGTGACCGATATGCACGCCACCATTGGCGTATGGCAATGCTGCCGTCACGGTGGTACGCTTAAAGTTTTTCTTTTCCATTTTTGCGTGTTATTATAAATTTGGCGGCAAAGGTAAAGAAAAATATTGAGAAACGGAAAGATGATGAGAGATATAACAGAAAAATGTGTATCTTTGCAGTCTATTGACATTTGACATTAGGCTTCAGACGTGATACTAATACATCTCTACTAATCGGAAGCGATAAACGCGGACCTATAGGCGAAAAAGGTAATGTCTGAATTTCTTAAATCCTGAAAAAGCAAAAACTCATAATAACTCATATGAAACCAACATTCAAATTTCTTGTGGCACTCATTGCCATCCTTTGTTTTTCGATGAACAGCATGGCGGGAAACACCCTTCCATTGCGTGGCACAGTGGTGAAGCCCTCTGACCCCAACATCCAATATATCGGTCGTGTCAGCTTTGCCAATCCCGACTCACCATCATTCAGTTGGCCTGGCATCCAGATTTGGGCATCGTTTGAAGGCACCTCACTGAAG
>JAFZAE010000192.1 GCA_017548385.1 Prevotella sp. | reverse complement strand
TGATTCGTGAGTTGGTGATGTTGTGTGAAGTATTAACTTGTCAACTTGTTTACTCGTCAACTCGTCAACTAGATAAACAAACTCATCAAACAAAAATTCCGTATCTACGGGTCCGGAGCAGGCTTCGGGATGGAATTGTGCCGACATCCATGGCTTTGTCTTATGTCGGATGCCCTCGTTCGACCCGTCGTTCATGTTTACGAATAGAGGTTCCCAGTCCTTTGGAAGTGTCGTGTCATCCACAGCGTACCCATGGTTTTGTGAGGTGATGAAGCACAGGTTGGTACCCACTTTCCTCACAGGTTGGTTGTGGCTGCGGTGACCATATTTCAGTTTGTAGGTTTTTGCCCCAGCCGCTCTTGCCAAAAGTTGGTTGCCAAGACAGATGCCCATACAGGGCTTCACGTCTTTACTGTTGAGGAACTTCCGGATATGCTCTACGGTCACTCCGCATCGTTCTGGGTCACCTGGACCGTTGGCCAGAAATAGCCCATCAAACTCCAACTGATTGAAGTCGTAGTCCCACGGCACGCGCACAACCTCCATTCCCCGTTTAAGTAGGCAGCGGATAATGTTGGCTTTCACACCGCAATCCACAAGCACCACTCTCTTAGGTTTTTCAATTTTCAGTTTTTCATTATTATCATCTTCAATTTTCAATTTTGAATCTTCAATATTTTCAATTTTCAATTTTGAATTTTCAATCTTATAAGTGATAACCTCCTTACAACTTACTTTTTCCACCCAGTTCACACTTTCATAATCTTCTTGATGGCTGTTTGGAGAGTAGTCATGCTCCTCTGCCTTTGGAGAGGGGATGGGGGAGAGGCATCCCATCATCACACCATGTTCACGCAAGAGTTTTGTCAGCCGCCGTGTGTCAATGCCTGTAAGCGCAGGTATTTTTTCCCGTTTCAACCAAGAGGCTAACGACTCTTTTGCATTCCAGTGTGAATAATTTTCGCTATAGTCAGCCACTATCAGTGCTTTGACATGAATTCGGTCGCTCTCCATCAAAGTGGGGAGCCCATTGGGTTCCAATCCTGTAGAAGGCACACCATAGTTGCCTATCAGCGGATAAGTCATCACCAATATCTGCCCTGCATAACTCGGATCAGTCAGGCTCTCGGGATAGCCCGTCATGGCCGTGTTGAACACGACTTCACCAACTACCGAAAAGGGATTCTGGCTATCTTCGCTTCCTTCGTAGCCAAACGACCAACCATAAAATTCCGTGCCGTTGTCAAGTGTTAGTTTTGCTCGTTTCATTTATCTGAATTTGTACTCCTACTTTTATTGCATTTTCAAAATATTCTCCACATAGTTCACAAACGCTTGGTTCACCATACGGATACCGCCAGGGGTGGGGTAGCGACCTGTAAAATACCAGTCGCCTGGGTGTTGAGGACAAGCTGCGTGAAGTCCTTCGATACTCTGAAACACCAATTCCACCGGTGTCTGCATGCCCTCAGGACGAAGCATCTCAACAATCTTGCTGTTGATTTCATCTACCGTAAATGGGGCATAGATAGCACGAACGTAATTGTCTGGGGGGAGAGATGAGGGTGGCTTGGTTAGAGAACACTTACATTTTTCGTACGTTTCTCCAATCAGCTTGTCCATGTTTCGCTCTTTGATGAGTGCAATGGCGGCTCGAAATGCGCACAGCTCTTCCAGATGTGACATGTCGATGCCGTAGTAATCCGGATAACGGATTTGAGGTGAACTCGACACCATCACAATCTTCTTTGGGTGCAGACGATCAAGAATCTTGAAGATACTCTCCTTCAGAGTCGTGCCACGTACGATGGAGTCGTCGATGATCACAAGATTGTCTTCGTATGGTTGCAAACAACCGTAGGTGATGTCATAGACATGGGCCGCGAGATCGTTGCGCTCTGCTCCCTCAGTGATGAATGTGCGCAATTTGATGTCTTTCCACACCACTTTCTCTATTCTGACATCATGGTTGAGGCGGCGCACACCATCTGTCATGCCATAGAATACCACCTCAGCGGTATTGGGAATATAAGAGAAGACGGTGTGCTGCACATCGTCGTCGATAGCTTTCATGATGGCTGGGGTCAGTTGTTCGCCAAGGTGTTTGCGCTCTTGATAGATGTCGCGGTCGCTTCCACGGCTGAAATATATACGCTCAAAGCTGCACGCGCTATATTTCTGCGCTGCCATGATTTGCTCCCGATGAATTTCTCCATTTTTATTGACGATAAGCGATTGTCCCGGAAGCAATTCCTTAATCTCCGCAGCGTGTAGGTTGAAAGTGGTCTGTATGACAGGACGTTCACTGGCCAGTACCACCACCTCGTCGTCTTGATAGAAGAATGCAGGGCGGATGCCCCATGGGTCACGCACAGCGAACATCTCCCCTGAACCTGTCAGTCCGCACATCACGTAGCCACCGTCATAGTGTGGCATCGTGGTGCGAAGCACATTGGCCATCTGCACGTTATCGTCTATGTATCGGGTGATGTCTGTGCCTTGTAATCCTTTCGAACTGGCTTCCTGAAACAATCGCTCTATTTCCCGGTCCAAACGGTGACCCATCAGTTCGAGTGTGATGTAGGAGTCGCCATAGATGCGCGGCGACTGGCCTTGCTGTGTCAGAAAACAAAAAACCTCGTCGATGTTGGTCATATTGAAATTACCACATAGACAGAGGTTTTTAGCACGCCAATTGTTGCGACGCAGAAAGGGATGCACATATTGCAGACCGCTCTTGCCCGTCGTGGAGTAGCGCAGATGGCCCATGTAGAGCTGACCGGCGAAAGAGTCATCTACACGTTTGAAGATTTCTGTGATGGCATCCTTCCCCTCTGCCCGCTCACGAAACATATATTCCTCGCCTACAGGGGCATCGAGGTTGACACAGGCCACACCCGCTCCTTCTTGTCCGCGGTTGTGCTGTTTCTCCATCATCAGGTAGAGCTTGTCCAGACCGTACCGCCATGTGCCGTACTTCTGTTCGTAGTATGCCAGTGGTTTCAATAGGCGAATCATCGCCACACCACACTCATGCTTCAACTGTTCCATCAATACAAGCTTTAACAAACGACATAAACAATGGATGCGGATGAAGCACCGTAGAAGAGTATTCTGGGTGGAACTGTGTACCGATATACCATTTCTTGTCAGGGATTTCCACGATTTCCACAAGGCCGGCAGTTGGGTTGATGCCCACACATTTCATGCCGTGGCACTCAAAATCCTCTTGGTATTGGTTGTTGAACTCATAGCGGTGGCGATGGCGCTCTTTGATAAGTCTTTCTTCGTTGTAAGCCTCCCAAGTGTGACTGCCCTTGATGAGTTCGCAGTCGTATGCACCAAGGCGCATCGTTCCACCCATCTGTGTGATGTTCTTCTGTTCTTCCATAAGGTCGATGACATTATGGGATGTTTGAGCATCTATCTCAGTGCTGTTCGCATCTTGATAGCCCAGCACATTCCGCGCAAATTCAATGACCATCATTTGCATCCCAAGGCAAATACCGAAGGTGGGAATGTCGTGAGTGCGGGTATATTCAGCGGCGATAATCTTTCCCTCGATACCGCGACTGCCGAATCCTGGGCAAATGACGACACCTGCCATACCATCGAGTAGTTCTGCTATGTTCTCGCGGGTGATTTGCTCGCTGTTCACAAACACGTTTTTCACCTTGCGATCATTGTAGGTTCCGGCATGTGCGAGGCTTTCGATAATGCTCTTGTAGGCATCTTGTAGGTCGTATTTACCCACAAGCGCTATCCGAATTTCTTTGGTAGCCATTTTTCTGCGCTCCAAAAATGCGCGCCATGGACCAAGTTCGGGAGTGGGACCAGGTTCTATGTTCATCTTTTTCAATATGATGGCATCCAATCCCTGTCGCTGCATATTAACAGGTACTTCGTAGATGCTTGGCAGATCCTGACTCTGAATCACTGCTGCTACATCCACGTTGCAGAAATGTGCCACCTTTGCCCTCAGTTCATCGCTTAGTTCATGTTCAGTGCGCAGCACCAATACTTCTGGTTGAATACCCAGACCTTGCAATTGCTTCACACTGGTTTGTGTGGGCTTTGTTTTCAATTCGCCTGCCGCAGCCAAATAGGGTATATAGGTTAGGTGAATGTTCAGTGCCCGTTGCGGTCCCAATTCCCATCGCAACTGTCGAATGGCTTCCAGGAACGGTTGACTTTCGATATCTCCGATGGTGCCGCCAATTTCGGTGATGACAAAGTCATAGTCGATGGTATGTGCCGAGAGATTAGAAACCTGAGAAATGTCTTTCAACTGAGAGTAATCTCTGATTTCCATTCCTTTGCCTCTAAACTCTAATAGACGTATGCGTCGCTTAATCTCATCGGTGATGTGGGGCACCACTTGAATCGTCTTCCCTAAGTAGTCACCACGACGTTCACGTTCGATGACATTCAGGTAGATACGACCAGTGGTCACGCTGTTGTCCCGGGTGGTCTCAATGCCCGTAAACCGCTCATAATGTCCCAGGTCGAGGTCTGTCTCCATGCCGTCGGCCGTCACATAACATTCACCGTGCTCGTAGGGATTCAATGTCCCTGGGTCGATGTTGATGTAGGGGTCGAACTTCTGGATTGTAATCCGGTATCCACGAGCTTGAAGCAATTTCCCAAGCGAGGCCGAGATAATTCCTTTTCCCAGTGATGAGGCCACGCCTCCAGTGATAAAAATGTATTTCGTCTCCATTTATTGTGTTGTTTGAAGTCTTCAAAACTATAGCCAATATAGCCACTATAGCTACTATGGATGCTATGGATGCTATCGATGATAGTCACTTAGGTATTGTCCCTTTAACTCCCCTTTAACTCCCCTTTAACTACTCTTTAACTACCCTCATCCATCAATCTTCAATCATCAATTTTTCATCTTTTCCCTCAGATGCTCCTCATACTCTGCCAGTTCCCGTTCACCGATATGAGCGAGACCATAGTGCTCATCGTGCTGCGAGAAGTCGAGACCCACCTTTTCGCTGTAGGGGGAGACGCGCATGGGGATGAGACGGTCGATGAGTTTGTATCCCAGCCAACTCATGGCGAATGTATAGATAAACACAATGGCGATAGCCAACAGATGGTAGAGGAAAATCACAAAACCATCCCATGTGCCTGCGATAAGACCCTCCTGGATGAAAATGCCCGTCAGTACCGTACCGACGATACCGCCCATACCATGGGTGGGAAATACATCAAGAGCATCGTCGATGCTGCTGCGTGAACGCCAATACACGGCCATGTTGCAGATGAGTGTGATAACAAATGCGATGAAGATACTTTGACCTACGGTGACGTATCCTGCCGAAGGCGTAATAGCCACTAAACCTACTACGCAACCCACGGCTGCTCCCATGGCTGATGGCTTCCTGCCACGCAGGCAGTCGAAGAATATCCAGGTCATCATTGCCGTCGCCGAAGCGGTGTTTGTGTTGAGGAATGCCTTGACAGCCTGACCGTCGGCATGGAGTGACGAACCGGCATTGAAACCGAACCATCCTAACCACAACATGGCGGCGCCAAGCAGTACAAACGGAATGTTGGCTGGTTCACTCTTCTCTGTGCTGCGCCTTCCCAGGAAGATGGCACCTGCCAGTGCCGCCACACCCGACGAGGCATGTACCACGATACCGCCGGCAAAGTCAATGACTCCCCATCGGCAGAACAATCCCTCGGGATGCCATGTCATATGTGCCAAAGGACAATAGATGAAGAAGAAAAAGAACATCATGAAGAACATATATGCCGAGAAACGAACACGCTCGGCAAACGACCCCGTGATGAGCGAGGGGGTGATGATGGCAAACTTCATCTGGAACAGCGCAAAAAGTGCCAATGGGATGGAAGCACCACCCAGGATGTTGCCAGCAGACGTGGTATAGACGGCTCCGCCCACATTCTTAAACATCAAGAATGTCATAGGATTACCTATCACACCGCCAATGTCTTCGCCAAAACACAGTGAGAAACCGATGGCTACCCAGAGCACAGAAATCAGTCCCATGGCGATAAACGACTGGAGCATTGTCGAGATGACATTCTTTGCTCCCACCATGCCACCATAGAAAAATGACAGACCCGGGGTCATCATCAATACAAAAATCGTGGCTGTAATTAACCACGCCACGTCGGCAGCCGACACAACGGACCAATCACACTCAAAGGTAGGCTCTCCTACCAATAATCCTGCAATGGCTATCACAATCATTGCAGCCATCAATACAAACCAACGTCTTTTTACTTTCATAACTATCCTTTTTTATAATATACTCAACATTTCCATGGTTTATCAGCAAATTCCAGTATATTTCACTTCATTGCCTCATCACCTTTTCTTCATCGCCTATGAAGTGGAAGTTTTTTTGAAGTCGTAGTTGCGTTTTGAAATATTTTTGTGCAAAGTTAGACTGTTTTGATAGAAATTTGGCCAAATTGATTGCTTTTTGATTCTAAAAAATGCCGTCAACTTACGAATTGTAAGTATATGGATAAAAATACTTTCAGTTTTATACAAAACGATAGTTTTTTAGTTAGTTTTATTACAAAGTGAAAGAATGATGCTAAATATAGATTAAAAATGTCACAAAATTCTTTGTTTTTATGGCATTATGTCATAACTTTGCACCGTGATTTCAAACAGAAAGGTAGTTAAGTTAAGGATAATATGATAAAAAGTAAGCAAACTCAAACGAAAAAAGGACTTTATCAGAATGAATATGAACACGATGCCTGTGGCGTTGGCATGATCGTGAATATTCATGGAAACAAGAGTCATCAAATTGTGGACGACGCACTGCACGTGCTTGAGAACCTCCGACATCGTGGTGCCGAGGTTGGCAAGGATGGCGACGGTGCTGGCATCATGATTCAGATTCCTCACGAGTTTATCCTCCTTCAGGGAATTCCTGTGCCAGAGAAAGGAAAATATGGCACGGGCTTGGTGTTTTTGCCCAAGGAAGAACAGGCAAGACAGCAGATCCTGAGCATAATGATAGAGGAGATAGAGCGTGAGGGATTGCAATTGATGCATCTGCGCACAGTACCCACCAATCCAGCATGTCTTGGTGAGTCAGCCCTTAGTACAGAACCAGACATCCGACAAGTGTTTGTCACCGGTGTGTCCGACGACAAGGTGGAGGCTTTTCCACGCACATTATATATTATAAGGAAAAAGATTGAGCGTCGCGTCACACACAAGGATTTTTATATTTGTTCACTGAGCAACACAAACATGGTGTATAAGGGAATGCTCTCGTCGATGCAATTACGACAGTATTTCCCCGATCTGACCAACCCATACCTGACCAGTGGACTGGCACTTGTACACTCTCGCTTCAGTACCAACACCTTCCCCACATGGAGTCTGGCACAGCCTTTCCGCCTTTTGGCTCATAATGGTGAGATTAACACCATCCGTGGCAACCGTGGATGGATGAAAGCGCGTGAGAGCGTGCTCAGCAGTGAGGCTCTGGGCGAGGCCAAAGCCATTTCGCCGATAGTGCAGCCGGAGATGTCCGACTCAGCATCACTCGACAATGTGCTGGAGTTCCTCATGATGTCAGGACTGAGTCTGCCCCATGCCATGAGTGTGCTCGTTCCAGAGAGTTTCAACGATAAAAACCCCATCTCCGAAGACCTGAAGGCATTCTATGAATACCATTCCATATTAATGGAACCATGGGATGGTCCCGCCGCGCTGCTGTTCAGTGACGGTCGTTTTGCCGGAGGTATGCTCGATCGTAACGGACTGAGGCCGGCACGATACACTATCACCAAGAACGACACGATGATTGTGGCTTCCGAGGTGGGTGTGATGGACTTCAACCCGACGGAGATTGTTGAGAAAGGACGACTACAACCTGGAAAAATCTTGCTGATCGATACACAGGAGGGCAAGATATACTACGACGGCGAAATCAAGAAAATGTTGGCAGGGGAACATCCCTATCGCCAATGGCTGTCGACAAACCGTATTCAGTTGGAGAAACTGAAGAGTGGAAGGCATGTGGAGAATGCCGTTCCGGATTTATTACAAAGAGAGACCATGTTTGGCTATGGTGCCGAGGACATCGATACGACAATCGCCCCGATGGCGGTGAAAGGACAGGAACCCACGGCATCGATGGGTAACGACACACCGCTGGCGGTGTTCTCGGAGAAACCACAGGTGTTCTTCAACTACTTCCGTCAGCAGTTTGCACAGGTGACCAATCCTGCCATCGACTCGATACGTGAGGAGTTGGTGATGTCGCTCACGGAGTATATCGGACGTGTGGGCACGGGTATCCTTAACCCCGATGAGACCAATTGCAAGATGGTGCGCCTGCCACATCCGATACTGAACAACACACAGTTGGATATACTCTGTAATATCCGCTATAAGGGTTTCAATACCATCAAGTTGCCCATGACGTTCACCCTTACCCCCAGCCATACGGTGAATGGGGAGGGTAGGGACTACCCACAGGCTGGAGAGGATTTGCGGCGAGCCATCGACCAACTCTGTAAGGATGCCGAGAAGGCCGTTGACGAAGGTTACAACTATATTATTTTAACCGATAAGGTGACTGTAAATCCTCTCGGCGGGTCTTCTGAAGACCAGGCTTTCATCCCTTCGTTGCTGGCTGTCTCTGCTGTTCACCATTATCTGATCAGTGTTGGCAAGCGTGTGCAGACGGCGCTGATTGTGGAGAGCGGCGAGATACGCGAGACGATGCATGCGGCATTGTTGTTAGGCTATGGTGCATCTGCACTTTGTCCCTATATGGTTTTCGCCATTCTTGACGACCTGGTGAAAAAAGGAAAGATTCAGGAGGATTATGCCACAGCAGAGAAAAACTATATCAAAGCTGTGAAGAAGGGACTGTTCAAGATTATGGCAAAGATGGGCATCTCGACCATCCGTTCCTATCGTGGCGCAAAGATTTTCGAGAGCATCGGACTGAGCGAGAATCTTCTGCGTACATACTTTGGCACTGAGGTTAGCACCATCGGTGGCATCGGATTGGAGAAAATTGCCCGTGATGCCATCGCCATGCAGTGCGCAGCAGGTTCTGTATGCAGCAGTACTACAGCAAATGGCACAAAGAGCATGGCTTTCCTCCCCAACCTCGGCCAGTTCCATTGGCGGAGCGACGGTATACGCCATGCTTGGAACCCAGAGACGATTGCCACCCTGCAACTCGCCACACGTACGGGGAATTACAAGAAATACAAGGAATATGCACAATTGGTTGACGAGAAAGAGTCATCCATCTTCATACGCGACTTCCTCGGATGGAAGAAACAACCCATTTCTATCGACGAGGTGGAGCCTGTAGAAAACATCGTAAAGCACTTCGTGGCAGGAGCGATGTCGTTTGGTGCCCTGAGTAAGGAGGCACATGAGGCTATCTGCTTGGCCATGAACAAACTCGGCGCCCGTTCAAACACCGGCGAAGGTGGCGAGGACTCGGAGCGCTTCCATTCCGAAGTTGATGGAATCAGTCTGTCGAGCAAGACAAAGCAAGTGGCAAGTGGACGTTTCGGTGTCACGACAGAGTATCTGGTGAATGCCGAGGAAATACAGATTAAGGTGGCTCAGGGTGCAAAACCCGGTGAAGGTGGACAATTGCCCGGATTCAAAGTCAACGAGGTGATTGCCAAGACCCGTCACAGTATCCCGGGCATCTCGCTCATCTCACCACCACCACACCACGACATATACAGCATCGAAGACCTGGCACAGCTGATTTTCGACTTAAAGAACGTCAATCCTCGTGCAGCCATTTCTGTGAAGTTGGTGGCAGAGAGTGGCGTGGGAACGATTGCCGCTGGTGTGGCAAAGGCAAAAGCCGACCTCATCGTCATCAGTGGCGCAGAGGGTGGCACGGGAGCCAGTCCAGCCTCCAGCATGCGCTTTGCGGGCATCTCGCCAGAGATTGGCCTTTCAGAGACGCAGCAGACCCTGGTGCGCAACGGACTCCGCAACGGTGTACGCCTGCAGGTCGATGGACAACTGAAAACTGGACGCGACGTGGTGCTGATGGCACTGCTCGGAGCCGAGGAGTTTGGCTTTGGCACAGCGACGCTCATCGTGCTGGGATGTGTGATGATGCGAAAGTGCAACCTCAACACTTGTCCAATGGGTGTGGCAACACAAAATGCTGAGTTGAGAAAACACTTTATCGGACGCTATGAATACCTCGTCAATTACTTCACGTTCATCGCACAGGAAGTGCGTGAGTATCTCGCAGAATTAGGCTTTAAGAGTCTCAACGACATCGTGGGACGAACAGATTTGATAGAGGTGCAAAATGAGAAATTTAAGGCTGGTGATGACATCCATCTTGATTTTACACGCCTGCTATATATGGAAAGTGACGACCCCACAGCGCTTCACTACACACTCAATTCTCACCAATCTTCCACAACCTCTGGTGTACTCGACCAGCAGATGATTGAGGCTGCCGACAAGGCAATCAACCATCAGGAAGAGGTCTCCCTCGATTATGCCATCAAGAATACCGACCGTGCTGTGGGGGCACTTCTCTCTGGCGAAATCGCACAGAAACATGGACTTGCCGGACTTCCTGACAATACCATCAATGTGAAATTCAAAGGGTCGGCAGGACAGTCGTTTGGTGCCTTCCTCGAACATGGAGTGAGTTTCAAACTCGAAGGCGAGACCAATGACTACTTTGCCAAGGGGCTGTCAGGCGGACGAATTGCCATCCTCCCGCCGATGCGCAGCAATTTCAAGGCCGAGGAGAACATCATCGCAGGAAACACAGGCCTCTATGGTGCCACAAGTGGTGAACTATACATCAATGGTCGTGTGGGTGAGCGCTTTGGCGTACGCAACTCTGGTGCCATCGCTGTCATCGAGGGAGCAGGCGACCACTGCTGCGAATACATGACGGGCGGTCGTGTGGTCGTGCTCGGTAAGACAGGACGCAACTTCGCCGCAGGTATGTCGGGAGGCGTGGCATACGTATATGACCCTGACCATACCTTCGACTATTTCTGCAATATGGATATGGTGGAACTTGAACTCGTAGAGGACAGCGTTTCCCGGAAAGAACTACTCGAACTCGTTCGCCAGCACTACCTCCATACAGGGTCGGCACTGGCAGGGCGTATGCTCGACGACTGGAGCCGCTACATTCAGGACTTCATCCAGGTTGTCCCCATCGAATATAAACGTGTCCTTCAGGAAGAGCAGATGAACAAGCTGCGTCAGAAAATAGAGGATATGCAGCGTGAATATTAATCAATGAGTTTGTGAGTTTATAAGTTTGTAAGTTTGTGAGTTTATAAGTTTGTAAGTTTGTGAGTTTGTGAGTTTATGAGTTTGTGAGTTTGTGAGTTTGTGAGTTTATGAGGTGATAATAATGATCATATGTCCCTTTAACTCCCCTTTAACTCCCTTTTAACTCCTCTTTAACTACAAAACAATAAAAATCATGGGAAATCCAAAAGCATTTTTACAGATAAATCGCCAAGAGGCGGGCTACCGCCCAATTCATGATCGTATCCTCGATTTCGGAGAGGTGGAACAGACACTCAATACGCGTGAGCGCCGTCAGCAGGCTTCCCGTTGTATGGACTGTGGCGTTCCCTTCTGCCACTGGGCATGTCCGTTAGGCAATAAGGCTCCAGAATGGAATGATGCCCTCTATAAGGGCGACTGGGAAATGGCATACCGCCTGCTCAACAGTACCAACCCCTTCCCGGAATTCACAGGGCGCATCTGTCCGGCACTATGCGAGAAAGCCTGTGTACTCAACCGCTACAACCACGAGCCAACTACCAACCGCGAGAACGAGGCGTCTATCACCGAGATGGCATTCCAGGAGGGATATATCATGCCGTGTCTCGATATACAGCGCAATGGAAAGCGTGTGGCTGTCATCGGTGCAGGACCTGCTGGGCTTGCAGCCGCCAACGACCTCAACCACATGGGGTATACGGTTACTGTCTTTGAGAAAAACGAGGCTGCTGGCGGACTACTCCGCTACGGTATTCCAAACTTCAAACTCAACAAGACCATCATCGACCGACGGCTCCGTCTCCTCGAACAGGAGGGCATTGAGTTCCGCTATGGCGAGAGCATTACCTATGAGGCCATCTCGCAACTCTCAAAAGATTATTCCGCCGTGGTACTCGCTACAGGCACCCCCACCGCCCGTGACCTGAAGATTCCAGGTCGTGAACTCCAGGGTGTTCATTTCGCCCTCGAACTGCTCTCACAGCAGAATCGTGTTCTCGCAGGTATGGAATTCACCAAGGCCGAACGTATTACTGCCAAAGGTAAGGATGTGCTTGTCATTGGTGGTGGTGACACGGGTTCCGACTGTATCGGCACGGCACATCGTCAAGGGTGTAAGAGCGTGACGCAAATCGAGATTATGCCTCGTCCGGTGGAAGGCCCAGAAGACCCGCAGAATCCTTGGCCAAATTACCCCAGGACATTGAAGACCAGTTCTTCGCATGAGGAAGGCTGCATACGCCGATGGAACATCAACACACTTGAATTCCTTGGAAAAGATGGAAAACTCACGGGCGTCAAGGTGCAGGAAATCGACTGGGAACCCAATCCCACTGGTGGACGTCCACTCATGGTCGAGAAAGGAAAGCCGGAAATCATCAAGGCTGAACTGGTGCTCCTGGCCATGGGATTCCTTAAACCCGAACATCCTCAACTTCCTGAGAATGTCTTTGCTTGTGGCGATGCTGCCAACGGTGCCAGTTTGGTGGTAAGAGCCATGGCAAGTGGCAAGAAAACAGCAACCCTCGTAGATCAATTCCTTTCAAAATGAGTAAGATACAATTCACCAAGATGCACGGGGCTGGTAATGACTATATCTACGTCAACACCATGCTTTGCGAGGTGCCCGACCCCTCGGCAGCCGCTGTCGCATGGAGCGACCGCCATAAGGGTATCGGTTCCGACGGACTGGTGCTGATTGACAAGTCTCCTGTTCCAGAGGCCGATTTCAGCATGCGCATTTTCAATGCCGATGGTTCCGAGGCGATGATGTGTGGAA
Source organism: Prevotella sp. (assembly GCA_017548385.1). Taxonomy (GTDB): domain Bacteria; phylum Bacteroidota; class Bacteroidia; order Bacteroidales; family Bacteroidaceae; genus Prevotella. The sequence continues at coordinate 16,020 of JAFZAE010000192.1, read as the reverse complement.
ATGCATCGAGGTGTATTGGAAAGTATTTATATGAAAGAGGACTGACAGATAAAACCGAAATCCGGTTGTTGACACTCTCTGGGGTGAAGACACTGTGGCTGCATGTATGCGAAGGCTGCGTGGAATCTGTCACGGTAGATATGCTTGAACCGTCGTTCGAGGATGCGAGACAATTCATCCCTTCACAAGATATGGGTGAGGGTACGTTCGTCTCGATGGGAAACCCACATTATGTCATCTTCACCGAGGATGTGGAACAGGTTGGCGAAACAGGGAAAAAACTCGAATGCCATCCTGCATTCCCCCAGCGATGCAATATAGAATTTGCTCGCTGCCTCACTACCAATCCATCCGAAACAAAGGACGATGATGTGGTGTCAGATGCCGAAACCATCATCCGAACCCGTGTGTGGGAACGTGGAAGTGGTATCACACAGGCCTGCGGTACGGGTGCATGTGCTACGGCAGTCGCTGCCGCTCTCACGGGTAGGGCAGGGCGCAAATCGCAAATCGCCATGGATGGTGGCAACCTCTCAATCGAATGGCGTGAGTCCGACAACCACGTCTATATGACTGGCCCCGCCGCCTTCGTCTTCGATGGAGAAATTGAACCTCCACAATAGCCGCTGTTGGGCCGTTGATTCGGCGCCGTTGATTCGGATTTGCCAGTTGATGCGGATTTACCTGTTGATGCGGATTTGCAATCCGCATCCCATGAGCCAGGGATTTTAAATCCCTCTCAACAGTCATCCCGCTTCCTAGAAACCCTCTTCTCTGTATGCTGCGGTTTTGCCGCAGCCTCAAAAATCTCAATTTTCAAATCTCAAATCCCAAAAATATCCCCATGGCTTTAGTAAACGAACATTTCTTGAAGTTACCAAACAACTACCTCTTTGCGGATATCGCAAAAAAGGTGAATGTCTTCAAAGTGACGCATCCCAAGGCTGAAGTGCTCTCACTTGGTATTGGCGATGTCACCCAACCACTCTGTCCGGCAGTAACAGAAGCCATGCACCGCGCTGTCGACGAGATGGGCTCCACAGCGGGATTCCATGGCTATGGTCCTGAACAAGGTTATGACTTCCTGCGTGAGGCGATACTGAAAAACGACTTCCTCCCACGTGGTATACACCTTGACATCGACGAGATTTTCGTCAACGATGGTGCCAAGTCGGATACGGGCAACATCCAGGAACTCATCCGCTGGGACAATTCCATCGGTGTGACCGACCCCATCTATCCCGTCTATATCGACTCCAATGTGATGATAGGCCGAGCAGGGACATTGAATCCAGAAAATAAGCGATGGTCAAATGTGGTCTATATGCCCTGTACAGCAGAGAATGGCTTCGTTCCACAGATTCCCAAAGATTGCCATGTGGATGTCATCTATCTGTGCTATCCCAACAACCCAACGGGAACGGTCATCAGCAAACAAGAACTCCGCAAATGGGTGAACTATGCGCTGAAGAACGATACGCTCATCTTCTATGATGCAGCCTACCAAGCCTATATCCAGGATGATGACATTCCACACTCCATTTATGAGATTCGCGGTGCACGGAAATGTGCCATCGAGTTCCATAGTTATTCCAAAACAGCCGGTTTCACGGGCGTGCGATGTGGCTACACCATTGTTCCCAAGGACTTGACGGCTGCCACGCTTGAGGGCGAACGAATTCCTCTCAACCCACTCTGGAACCGTCGGCAGTGTACGAAATTCAATGGCACCAGTTATATCTCTCAACGTGCAGCCGAGGCCATCTATACCCCAGAGGGTAAAGAGCAGGTGAAAGCCACAATCAGCTATTACATGCAGAACGCTCACAAGATGCTCGACACGTTGCAACGTCTAGGCTATGAAGTCTATGGTGGGAAAAATGCACCTTACATCTGGATGAAGACGCCGGCTGGCTGCGGCTCGTGGCAGTTCTTCGAACAACTGCTCTATGGTGCCAATGTGGTATGCACCCCGGGTGTGGGCTTCGGTCCTGCTGGTGAGGGGTATGTGCGCTTCACCGCCTTCGGTAGTCACGAAACCACCGAAAAGGCATTGCGAAGAATAGAAAAATGGACAAATAAATGAAGTTGAGGTTATAAGGTTATGAGGTGAAATATGCTCAAATATGAAAAAGGAGATGCCTTAAAGTTAAGCATACGGCCCTTTAACTCCCCTTTATAACTCCCTATTATAACTCCCCTTTATAACTCCTTATAAAAAATGAAATAAATAAAGTTAAGCATATGGCCCTTTAACTCCCCTATTATAACTCCCCTTTATAACTCCTTATAAAAAAATGAAAGAAATAAATAAAGTTAAGCATATGGCCCTTTAACTCCCCTTTATAACTCCCTATTATAACTCCCCTTTATAACTCCCTATAAAAAAATGAAAGAAATAAAGTTAAGCATATGGCCCTTTAACTCCCCTTTATAACTCCCTTTTAACTCCCCTTTATAACTCCTAAATAAAAAAGATTTTCATTAACTAATAATTATACGATTATGGAGACATTAAGATTTCAGGTAGTCGGAGAGGCTTTCAAGAAAAAACCACTCGACGTAAAAGCACCAAGTGACAGACCAGCGAAATATTTCGGAAGTAAGGTCTTCAACCGCGAGAAAATGTACAAGTACCTGCCCAAGAGCGTCTACGAGAAAATGGTTGACGTGATGGACAATGGAGCACGACTGGACCGTGAGGTGGCAGATGCCGTAGCCGAGGGTATGAAACAGTGGGCCACAGAACAGGGCGTCACACACTATACCCACTGGTTCCAGCCTCTGACGGAAGGAACTGCCGAAAAGCATGACTCTTTCATTGAGCACGACGGCAAGGGCGGTATGGTGGAGGAATTCACTGGAAAACTGCTCGTACAGCAGGAGCCAGACGCTTCATCTTTCCCCTCGGGTGGCATACGTTCTACCTTCGAGGCTCGTGGCTACTCGGCTTGGGACCCAACGTCGCCTGTGTTTATCATTGACGATACATTGTGTATCCCTACCGTATTTATTTCTTATTCGGGCGAGGCTCTCGATTATAAGGCTCCGCTGCTCAGGGCACTGCATGCTGTGAATGTGGCAGCAACGGATGTGTGCCATTATTTCGATCCCAGTGTGAAGAAAGTAACCTCGAATCTCGGTTGGGAGCAGGAGTATTTCCTCGTTGATGAGGGACTCTACGCTGCACGTCCCGACCTGCTGCTCACCGGACGCACACTGATGGGACACGACTCGGCCAAAAACCAGCAGATGGACGACCACTACTTCGGTAGTATCCCCGAGCGCGTTGCTGCATTTATGAGGGAACTTGAGATTGTTGCACTTGAATTGGGTATTCCTTGCAAAACACGTCACAACGAGGTGGCACCCAACCAGTTTGAGTTGGCTCCTATTTTCGAGGATACCAACCTGGCAGTTGACCACAATATGTTGCTGATGTCGGTGATGAAACGCGTGGCACGTAAACATGGTTTCCGTGTGTTGCTGCACGAAAAACCATTTGCAGGCATCAACGGTAGTGGTAAGCACAACAACTGGTCGCTGAGCACTGACAATGGCATCTTGCTCCATGCACCAGGAAAAACACCGGAACAGAACCTCCGTTTTGCTACCTTCATCGTGGAGACACTGATGGGTGTCTATCGCCACAATGGTTTGTTGAAGGCCAGCATCATGTCTGCCACCAACGCTCATCGTCTGGGTGCCAACGAGGCTCCTCCAGCCATCATCTCTTCGTTCCTCGGCAAACAGTTGTCGGAAATGCTCGACCATATCGAGAAGGCCGACCGTGAGAATATCCTCGCCATGGATGGCAAGCAGGGAATGAAGATGGACATCCCCGAGATTCCAGAACTGCTTATCGACAATACCGACCGCAACCGTACCAGTCCATTCGCCTTCACAGGCAACCGCTTCGAGTTCCGTGCCGTGGGTAGCGAGGCCAACTGTGCCTCGGCAATGATTGCCCTTAACTCGGCAGTCGCTGAAGCACTCGTCGACTTCAAGAAACGTGTGGATGCCCGTGTCGCTGAAACCGCCAAGAAGTTTGAGGGTACGGAGCATAACGCTACTTTCCATGCCATCATCGACGTTCTGCGTGAGGACATCAAGACTTGCAAACCCATCCGCTTCGATGGCAATGGCTATAGTGATGAGTGGGTGGAAGAGGCTGCAAAGCGTGGACTCGATGTTGAGAAGTCATGTCCGAAGATCTTTGAGCGCTATCTCGACCCAGAGAGCATCCAGATGTTCGAAAGCCTTGGCGTTATGACGAAGAAAGAACTGGAAGCTCGCAATGAGGTGAAGTGGGAAACCTACACAAAGAAGATTCAGATTGAGGCACGTGTCCTCGGCGACCTCTCCATGAACCATATCATCCCTGTTGCCACACGCTATCAGAGTGCACTGCTCGAAAACGTGGAGAATATGGCCGACATCTTCGACAAGGGCAAGGCTTTGACACTCAGCGCCCGCAACATCAAACTCATTGAGGAGATTGCAGAGCGTACCAGTGCTATCGAGCGTATGGTGGACGAACTCGTCAACGCCCGCAGACAGGCTAACAAAATTGAAGATGAACACGAGAAAGCCATTGCTTATCACGATACTGTGGAGCCTAAACTCGATGACATCCGCTACGAGATTGACAAACTGGAACTCATCGTCGACGACTCCCTCTGGCCACTGCCGAAATATCGTGAGTTGTTGTTCATAAGATAATATTATTATTCGCTGTGGCGAAACACCACAGACAACTATCCTTTTTTGGTTGTTTGAAGTTTGCTAAGGACCCGATGCTGCGACAGCATCGGGTCCTACTTTTTATCCGTTTTCTTCTATGAAAGGAAGATAACCATGGCAAAGAAGAAACCCGTCCCGTTGAAAAACGAGAAGATATTGTCAATTGATGACCTGTACGCCAGGCTTCAGGCCATCGAGGATGCAGTCAAGAGCATAAGCCAGAAGAGTGAAGAATCCCTTGAGAATAATCATGACCACAGCAATCAAGAATGTGCCGTCGATGGAGAACAGTTAGGCAAATCTGTGGCTGTTGCAATGGACAATTACCTGAAAGCCCCTCAGGACAAGAATACGGTGGATGGGGAAAAGTCCACTGCCAAGCAGGTCGAGGAAGTTTTGGAAGAATACAAGAAGGCTTTATTGCAGTTGCAAAAGGAACGTCAGACCTCGCTAGGGGACAACTCAAAAACTCAACCATCTCCCATACATGAAGGGTTTGTTGCCCTTTCTGGTATCACCAAGCCAGAGAAACCGACAAGAAGGAAAGACTTGTTAGGTTATTGGCTCTTTCGTCTTCCCAGGTACCAAATACGGACGTTATTTGCATCCCGTTATTTCAGGTGGTGGTTATGCACCATCCTTTTTTGCATCTGGCTCACCTCCATCTTCCTCACCTGTATTATCGCTTATGATAATGCTAAATTGCGCCCTGTTCTGGAAAAGTATGTGCTGCTGCGCGAATATGCCAGGCCCAATCAACAATGGGCTGAAAAGGCAGACTATATCGAGTATCTATATTCCGACAAGGAAGAGCATCAGAAAGACATTGAAATGCTGTGGGAACAGCGGCACAAGCGACTAAATAGATAGTTTATTAGCATTCTTCAAGATATTCAAGATAGTTATGTGCGAAATAGCCCCATAGCTCTTCAAAGTCGTTATGTAGGTAGGAGCGCCATCCTTTGTTGAGTTCAATTCTCGGATTAGTTTTGTCTTCAACTATCGAATACAAGCATGCTTTTTGAAATGAAGAAGACCGTTCAATGATTTCATTTTCATCGACGGCACCAAACCATGCCCGTAGGACATCGTATGGTGCTATTTCAAGTAATTTCTCAGTCATTTTCTCAAACTTATCTACAATAGGTATTAAAGAAATGACATCATAGATATACTCCTTTGTGCTGCCCCATGATAGCGACTCGTCTTCTTCCTCTTTAGACGCTTCTATCAGATATTCGATGCACTCTAATAATTCGGTTTCCTTCTCTTTGACAGATTTGTCCCCATATATCACTTCATATTGTCCTTCTGGCAATTGACTGACTTAACTTCAGAATAATATGTTGTTGAGGTTAAGCAACTACTCAAAAGCATTAAGAGGACTAAAGATAATGATTTAACATACATAAGGACTTTTGATTATGCTATTCGCTATTCTCGACATATTCTTTATCTAAAATAAAGTATTCTTTTAATCCATCATAATTATATCTCGAAAGTTTAAACGAATTATAGTCGGAAGAAAAAAGGATATGATCATCCGCATTCTCTTTGAAAGTAAAGGCATAATCAGAATGCTCTTCTCTAACCATTGTTCTCACCTCTTGCAGTTTTCCCTCTTTATAATAAAATAAGCTATCTTTTTCAATTATAATATAGCAATCATTATATGGAAGAGTGTCCGTAAAGTCATATAACATTTTTTTATATTCAATCCATTTTCTTCTGGTTCTATTGTTCGAGGTTTTCTCTGCTGGTTTTATATACTTTATACTATTCTCTTTATAATTGTTTGTCTCTTTATTGCATGAAAAAGTAGCAATAGATATGATAAACAATAATACTAAGAATAATGCAAAATTAAAATGTGTCCTATTCATGACGTGTTTGTTTATATAAATCCCAATTTACTAATCGCTCTGCTCTATCCATTGCAGCTTTATTTTGGATAGTTTTATTGACATTATAAATGGCCGCTGCATTTAAATAATACATATACATTACTTCGTTGTGCTGAATCTTCATGTATTTTGTCCTTGTCTTTACATCTAAATCCCACCATGCCATGGACGCTTCGCTTAGACTACCCATCCATGCCATAGCATTATACCAATCATTAGAATGACGTGTACCATAGTTCGCATCAAATTCTTTCATTCCTTTAACAAAAGTTTGAATATTCCCTTCAGCCATAGTTTCGTGTTCACCATGGTACTGATAACCTTTAGCTTCTTGTTCAGCCTGCACTTGCATGTGTTTATTTAATGTTGGATAATACGAAAGATTACCCTCATCTTTTATAAGTTGATATTTACTATGTAATCCCTCATGCATAATTACTTTGGCAATAAATGTTGGATCAGCCGTAAGCGAACTGTTATTAACGAAACCATTATAACCAATACAGATGTTATAACCATTATCTTTCCTTTTATTTGGAGCATATCCCCAATAATCTAAACTTGACGATGGAATAATAGTAACATTGTCTTGATTTCTTATAAATCTGTAAAAAATAACGTTATATGTCTTTGTATTTATGAGAGCATTGATGATTCTCGTATATGGTCCTTTCCCCATTGACCAGATAACATCAGTACCATAAGAGTCGATAGCATTGACTGGATTCCCACCACAATACAAATATGGACTGATGCTGTAGTACTTCTCGCAGTGCGGGTCCATCCTGTCCCACCTGCCGGTGACGGGGTTGTACTGCCGTGCCCCATAGTCGTAGGTGTCAAGGCCGTGCATGCGGTCCAGTTCCTTACCATTATACTTGTATGGTTGGAGGCTAGCATTCATTGTGGCTGAGGTGTCGGCGTATGGGGTGCCGAAGGGGTAGTAGTGCGTTATCTGCTTCACCGTTCCCGCCGAATCGACCACCTCGCGGTTGTTGCCGAGGTGGTCCTGATTGTAGTAATAGAATGAGAAGTTATATGTCGTGGGATTTGTCATCGACGCCTGTGCATAGCCACCCTCGAAGAGAAACTTGTCTATCTTGCCGTCCTTCCTGATGAGAGTTCCCCCGAGGAAGTAGTCCGTGGAGCCTGCATACATCGTCTGGCTCTGGGTCAGCGCGTCCGGCTCCTCGCTGAATGTCACCGAGGTGTTCGGCACGGCTATTTTTGAGAATAAGCTATGATATGATTTATCCATTATTTGAGTTATCTATTATTCTTTCTTCAATTTGTCTCTTAAGTCGAGATACTTTTGAAAAATCTCATTCATGACTTTTAACCAAGTGTTGGGCGTCTTGTCATTCATGGGAATAATCTTGTCATTCTTGACAACAATACTTTCCCAGAGACTTCTCACAGTAGTCTGTGTCAGATACCATTGATTGTCTGAAACCAAGAATGTCCATTCTTTAGCACCATCCAACATATATTCATTCAGTTTACATTCGAGTTTTAGTTTAGCATCCTTCACTCTAATAACGGGTAGATACTGTGGGTCATCAAATATAAGAAACCGATAGCCCTCAAACATCAAATATCCTTTTACTCTGTTTATGTTATGGTTATTTATACCCTCTTTAACAGCTACTGTAACCCATATCTCCTTTCCTTTTTCTGTTTCTTTTGCCCCGATATCACCAAAAATTTCATCATCCAGTTGCTCTATGACATATTTCTTGAGAATTTGACAAAACTCAGGGGATGACAATTCATATTTGTCCAAATACAATGTACCTTTAGTCTGAGAATTTGCCGACAAACAGACAAGCAATAATAATATCAGTATCTTCTTCATTTTCTTTGCGTATTTTGTGTTTCTACCGTAACAACATTCAAATGTAATACAGGGAAAGTTACAGGGAAATCCTCTTTCGTTGATTGTGGAGTGTAGGGTACATAGGTATTATCATAATTTGGAATATAAATGGAGAATGACACATGCTCTCCAAAAACGCTTTGTACATATTCTGCGATATATATATCCCACTTCCTGTCATCAAGTCCTGAGGGGATTATTGATTTATCTGGGTGACTATGTGATGTATGCCTCATGTAATAGTCATACCTAAACTGCTTCGATATCATATCTGGTAATCCCCACTCCCTGTTTTCCTGATGTGAAGTGATTAGGTAATTAAGCCCCCTGTCACCTTCTTTTCCAAATAGAGTATGACTCCATTCAACGGTAGTATTATCAGCAAGAAACCTATATAGTGTCTCACCATTATCGTCACCTCTTACACGATAGACATCATAGCTGTCACCATCTTTGTCATGGGATGGGAAGGCCTTTTCTATTGTTCCATAACTGAAAGATATATCTTTAACCCTTTCATTATTATCATCGACAATGTAGAATGCATCATGTTTTTTTGTCTTAATTTTATTTGTGATTTGGCCCTGGCTGTTGATTTCCCACTCATCCCTCCCATCAGGGTCAATACACATAATCGGATTATTATGACAATACGCATACGGGCTCAGGCCATAGTATTTCTCACACAGCGGGTCCATCCTGTCCCACCTGCCGAGTATGGGGACATACTGCCGTGCCCCATAGTCGTAGGTGTCCAGTCCGTGCATGCGGTCAAGTTCTTTGCCGTTGTACTTGTATGGCTGGAGGCTGGCATTCATTGTGGCGGAGGTGTCAGAGTATGGGGCACCGAAGGGATAGTAGTTCGTCACCTGCTTCACGGTGCCCGCCGAATCGACCACCTCACGATTATTGCCCAAGTGGTCAGAGTTGTAGTAGTAGAATGAGAAGTTATATGTCGTGGGATTTGTCATCGACGCCTGTGCATATCCACCCTCAAAGAGGAACTTGTCTATCATGCCGTCTTGCGTGACAAGGCTGCCGCCGAGGAGATACTGCCTTGAGCCGGCGTACATGGTCTGGCTCTGGGTCAGCGCATCCGGCTCCTCGCCGAATGTCACCGTGGTGTTCGGCACCGCGACATCGTATTCCACACGCAGCTTCTGCCCTGTGGCACTATAGACATACTTCGTTATATTGCCGTTGGTGAAGTATATCCCACTCGGGTTGCCGTTGGGGTCGTAGGTGATATAGGCGATGCCGCGGCTCTTGTCGGCAATCAGGGAGCCGTTGCTGTCGTAGATGTACTGGGAGCCGTTAGCCCTCTTGTACTCGAACGAGCCAGCGAAGTCGTAGTCCGCTGCGGTTTCCGTCACGCCCATCAGCCTGTTGCATACGTCATCATGGAAGACACCGCCGGCCCGCCGTTGGCGCCGGCCCGCGTGCAGGATGACACACGGTCCACACTGTCGTAGGTGTATGTGTAGTTCGCTTAGAATGTACCAGTCCCGGATGTGGCATACCGGTTTTTCACGCTCAGCGGCTTGCCCGTGAATGAATACGAGGTGCATATCATCTCATCACCATATGAAGTTTATACATATTTTCAGTTTGTTTAATAAGGATAGTCATAACGGTAATCTTTACCCAATGCCTTGTACATTTGGAAATAATAAGTTGTGTCATCATACATCATAAATAGAGGTGAGTCTGTGAAGAATCCCTTTTCTCCTACATTATGTTTAAATAGGTTATCCCCATATATCGATCCCGACAGTCCAAATCCCTTTAATCTTGTTGTATATAGTTCTATCAAATCATTGACTATATTTTGCTTTCTTTCATAACTCATAAAACTGAAAATAGTTAAGGGATATGTCCTCAGTGTGTCTTTCGGATGTTTTCTATATCCGACCATTGCTTTTGCGGAAAAATTGTGTGGTATTTCTTCCAACCCTTCAATATCGTCAAATTTTTCTTCTATACATACGAAAGCTATGCATAATGAGGCATCCTTATTATAGATAATGCTGTCCGTTGATACGAATATCTGTTCTTTCGTTGGTATAGGAGAGTTTACATAATCCATCGTTGTCAATGTCCTATTTGCATGTGGCAAATAAAAGTTAGCAGGATCATCCTTCACTTTTGGGTATTTTTGGAAGTGCCTGTTTAATTGTTCAGTTATCATACTTTCTACGGTAGAATCCTTAAAGGCTTGAACAGCCAGCTTTAATCTAAGTTCCAAATCGTATGGATAATGCTGTCTATAATACTCAATATTATTGAGAAAATTCTCAGCTATGGTTTTCTTGTCAAATTCATATAGTTTTGGAGAAACCATGTATATTTCCATCTGACTTTTTTTGTTATAAACAGTGTTCACCCTGTTTTTTCTTAGCATACTAATCCTACCACAAGAAACAATTATTATCATGGTAAAAATTGCCATTAAATTATTTATTTTTCCTTCCATATTGCTCCCAGATTTTTCTTTCCAAGATTTTAATCCCTTTTACATTTGGAACATAATGATTTATTTCATCTTGAGTAAAACTATTCACCGAATGTTCCTTAATTGGATTAAGCGTGAATTTATCATATCGGGTGTTATGATTTTCTGCAAAAGGCATCATAGAGAGTCCTGCCACATTGTCCCAATGATGACCAATGGAAACGGTTTTAACTCCTTTGACGGGTGTTTGTAAATTAGATTGGTATGGGGCTAAATCCACTTCAAATTCTATTAAATCGTTTATGTCAATATTATTGTCCGAAGCATATTTTTGCAAACCTGTTATGAAACCTTTTCCGTATGCAGCACCCATACTATGTGTGAACACTTTTATTGTCTCACCCTCTTTGAGACTACCGAATATGTCTTCTGCTTGTCCATAACCCATAATAAATCCATCTTTAATACGACCAATAGGACTAAGATTACCCATCAGAACTCCCTTTGTGATAGTATTTATTATTCCTCCTGAAGACCCATCATAGTATCTTTGATGGTAATCATTCACCTTTCTCATTATCCTTTCATTCAGACCATTCCAGTATTTTGCTTTTCCCCCTTCTCCATAGTGCATACCATTAATGAAAATGACTAATCTACCATTAGGATCAATTGCATTCACGGGATTATTCCCACAATACGCATACGAACTGATATTGTAGTATTTCTCGCACAGTGGATCCACCCTGTCCCACCGTGCAGTGACGGGGTTGTACTGTCGTGCGCCATAGTCGTAGGTGCTCAGCCCGTGCATCTTGTCAAACTCCTTGCCGTTGTACCTGCGTGACTGTACGTCGCTGTCCGCAGCACCATTGCAGAACTGCGCGCCAAACGGGTAGTAGTCCATCGTCTGGACGACCGTCCCGTTCGTGGTGCGGTCGGCCTTGACTACCAGGTGGACGCTGCCGAGATGGTCCTGGTCATAGTAGTAGAAAAAGAAGTTGTCCTTGCTGTTGTCGCCGGCGTACTTCTCCGCCTGGCAGTAGCCTTCCTCGAACTGGAGCTTGTCGATACGCCCGTTCCTCAGCGTGAGGCTTCCCCCGAGGAGGTAGTCCGTGGAGTCCGCGCTCAGAATCTCCGAGGGGGCAAGCTCCCTGGTGCTGCCGATGGGGACGCTGATGTTCGGCACCGCCGTCAGGTGTGTGACGCGCAGCTTCTCGCCCGCCGCGCTGTAGATGTACCTGGTCACGCTGCCGTCGGTGAACTGGATGCGGACAGGGTTGTTCAGGCGGTCGTAGTCTATCCTCGCAATCCCTCGCCCGGCATCGCTCACGAGGGAGCCGGAAGCGTTGTAGGTGAGGGGATACACCTGCCCGGGCACCCCGTCGAAGTCCGTGGCACCCGCATAGGAATATCGCGAGGCGCTGTCGCACACACTTGCAAGCATGTTGCCCGCATACGTCATGGTAAGGTTGTCCACCAGCCCGAAACCGCCGTGCAGGTTATCGACCAGCCCGCGCCGCCGCAGCTTGGTGATGTTGCCGTTGCAGTCGTATACCACGTTCTCATTGAAGTAGTCGCTGTGGCTCGTGAGATTGTTGCCCTCGCCATAGACGGCACTGTGCAGGCGGTTGCAGCCGTCGTACTTCAGGTTGTACCCCTCGTAGGAGCCGTTGCTGCCCGACCTCCATTTCACTGTGCTGATGTTGCCGTTCCAGCATCCGCCGTCGAGGCCGTCGGCATAGTGCAGCAGTTCCTGGAACACACCGTTGGTGACACCCGTGAGCCACCCGTGCACGTCGTATGTGTATGAGCAGTGGGACTTGCGCGTGCCGTGCAGCTGCCTGTCCTTGCCGCCCAGCCTGCCGACGCCGTCGTAGGCGTACTCCGTCTCGCGCGACTGTGCCGGCCGGCCGTGGCTGACGGACAGCCCCATCTTCGTCTTCTTGCCGGAGCTGTACGTGTAGACAGTCTCCGCGGTGAGACTGCCCCCGTACCCGACACCGACGTCAACCCATGTGGTGTCAACCGCGCCCGTGAACGAGTATGCCGTCCGCACATCCTCGACATGCCCGCCGAGTCCCTTGCGGACGGACCTGACGGCCTGTCCCTTCCTGTCGTACACGTTAATGGTGCCGAGGGCCTCGCCCCCGGTCGCATACACCACCTGCCCCGTCAGGGAGCCAGTGGCATGCTGCTGCTGGTCTGAATTGATGCTCACTGTCGGCATGGCGCTTGTCAGATGGTTGCCGATGAAGTCATAGGTGTCGTAGTAGTTGACAATCTCAAGCTGCGGGTCGCTGATGGTGTACGGGGCCGCATAGCCGGTCTGGCAGATTCCCTGGGAGCCGCTGGCGTAGGATGTCACGGAGAAGACGGTGTCGGACTGGTTGCCGCCGCTGCACGTGCCCTGCACGCAAAGCCTCCCGAGGCGGTCGTACAGATAGAACCTGTACCGGCTGCCGAGGGCGGCGTCTTTCATGTAGGCCACGCGGTCGGCCCTGTCGTACCAGTATTGGACGGTGGGCCCTGCCGAGCTGTCCCCGGGCAGGATCTTCTTCACAATGCGCCCCCTTTTATCATAACGGTATTCGTAGGCAAACATTGTCCTGGAGCGTGAGATTTCCCCGAATGCCGGCGTGAGGACGAAGCGGAGCTGTCCGAGGTCGTTGTAGACATAGTACGTGTCGCCGGCGGCTGTGCGCTCGAGTATCTTTTTCCCTGTCAGGTCCGTGAAGACCGTGACGCTCCTGCCGTCGGCATCGTGGGACACCGCCTTGCTGAGCGAGCCAGCGGGATAATACTGGAAGGACGCGTTCTCCGGATGTGTCAGGCTATAGTTGCCATTCTCGGGAGCCTCGTAGTGAAGCACCCCGTCGGAGAGGGTGTTGGCGAGGTATGCGGAACTGTCCCGCTTGCCGGCCTGCCTCCATGCGTCACCGGCGATGTCAACTGCCCTCACCCTGTCGAGGGCGTCGAAGCGGCTCTCCGAGAAGCCGCCGTTGTCAAGGTAGAAGGCATATCCCGCGGAGATGACGGCGCTCTCGGTCATGTAGTCAAGACCGCTAGCAGGCACGGGAACGTATTTGCGCTTCTCGCGTCCCAGGGCGTCGTATGTCGTCAGGGTGCATGCCGTCCCGCCATTGGCATCAGCGGTAGCCACGGAGACGGTCGGCCAGCCCAGGCCGTTGTAGTACTGCACGGCCTGCACGGAGTCCGTCCCGTCGGCGACAAGCATTGTCACGGTCTTGACAAAGTTCCGCGACGTGTCCTGGGCACGGGCTCGGCAAGGCAGCAGCGCAAGCAACGCCATTGCTGCCATTATCGTTGTTGCCATTGTCGCTGTTAACGCTATATGTTTCCTGTTCATTTTCATGGCCTCCTGTAATTATAGCTGTTGATGGAGACGACATTGCCGTCATGGCAAGCATCAAGCAATTTGACCTGTGTCGAATTCCTCCTCGCAAGGCATATCCCGAACATAACCGGCTCTACTCATGCTTCGTTCGTCATTTGGCTCTGCTCATCTGGCTTATCAAAATGGTTCATTTTCATGCACCTTTTCTCGCCATGGCATAGCTCAAGCAAGCTTGGCTCTGCTCATCTGGCTTAACGAAAACGTTCATTTTCATGCACCTTTTCTCGCCATGGCATAGCTCAAGCAAGCTTGGCTCTGCTCATCTGGCTTAACGAAGACGTTCGTTATAGCGCAAACTCCGCGGTGACACCCCACTTCATCATATTGCCCTTACTTGATGACTCCAGGGACTTGTACCAGTCACCGTGCAACCGGGCAAAGTGCCTGCCTACCGCCATCTGGACACCGGCACCGAGATAGACTCCAAAGTGGCTTGTACTCTCCCAAGATATATCGACTATTTGTTTTGACTTGTAGTACCTGGTTTCATGATTCCCAAAATGTTTTACGTAGAATCCGCCGCCACGGACAAGTGGCAGGATCCTCCCTTTGCCAAAGCACTTGACTACGCCTAAAGAGATAGTCAATCTACCTTTTTCATATACTGTATGGGATGGCTCTTGTCCGCCACGAACCAATACATCGTGCTCAAAACTTGTCTTGGGGGAATACGCGAGTCCTATCTCCACACTGCCGCCCTTCATCACCCGCTCAATATCCGTCTCCACGCCAAGGCCGATTTCAAACGTGCCGCCGGAGTAGTTTTCATCTGCGCCCAGGTTTTGACTGCCCGTCCTCTCATGTGAATAGTATGCATAGCCAGCGAATGCCTTGAAATGGGTTTTTAGCCTGTCGGATTTCTCCCTGTATTCATACACGATACAGCTGCTGCCGTCAGTGCATACGTCATTGTGGTAGTCGCGCACGATATTCACAAGTTTTTTCCTCGACACATCCGTCTCGCTCATTCCCGTGGCAGCCTTCCATGAGTCCCTCAGCAGGTTCTTCACCCTGCCGAGCTGCTCCCTCTTCTCCTGTAGGTCATCCTTTGCATCCTGGAGTGACGACGATGTTAATAACGACATGTTGGTGAGCTGTGCCATCTCGCCGTCCTCACGCTCAAAGAAAAAGTACTCATTATACTTGTCTGCGACACAGTACAGGTTCATCTTGCCTTCGACCATGAACTCAGCGAAGTACAGTTGTGGCTCGCCGTCGAGGTTGAGGCGGCGTGTCACAAAATACTTACCGTTATTGTCGAACCTGAACCCCTCTATGTCGCCTGGCTTGTAAGTCCTGCCCTCGCTTCTTCCATGAGCCCAGAAATCGCATTGTTTCGACAGTCTCTCATTGGTGCGGAAGTCTATGACACCCCTGATGGTGTCACCGTTGTTTGTGATGACATATCCCGGCTTGGGATTCGTCTGGGCCATTGTCGCAACTGCAAACACCGCCAACAATACGACGGTGAAAACCAATCGTCCGAAAAGAAAAGTCTTTTTCATTGTTCTTTAGTTATAGTTTCCGTAATATCACGTTCATATCCACATATACGGAGAATTTTGCAGGGGACTTCCTTCTTCTCTCCACTTCTTTCTTAAAGCGTCAAGATTTTTGTCCTTATTGC
>JAFZAE010000191.1 GCA_017548385.1 Prevotella sp. | reverse complement strand
GGCGTCACGGCATGGCTGTAGACAATCAGCCGTCCGCTGTCGCGCTCCTCTGTGAGTCGTGGCTGCGTGGGGAGCGCGTAGCCATACAGGTTGGAATGGTGTTTATTGAACGACTCGCCGATGACCAGCACCACCACGGGAGCGTTGTCTTCTGTGGGTGTCTTCGTGACACTGATTCGGTCAATCATTGTCTCCATGGTCTCTATCTCCTGATGCGTCTCCCACACAAATCGCCCGGAGAGATATAGTTGGTTGGGTGTGTTCTGTCCCAAAGGGAATGGCAGTGGGATGAAAAACAGGGCAAGACCTGCCACAGTCAAGGCGATGGCGGCATACTTCAGTTTTTTACCAATGGCAACATCCGAGAAGAATCGCCTCCGAACATAGCAATAGGCTGTCACTAAAGCTGCCAGCACAGCAACAAACGCCAACGTATGCCATGACCAGACATAGACGCTGAAAAACTCCCCAATCTCCTTCCAGGAAGTCTGTAGGATGAGTGTCAGAATGCTGGGAGTGAGACGAGAGTCGAAAGTGATGTATGCGTAGGTTTCGAGCGCAAACAACAGGGCAAGCACCACCAGTACCACATTCCTCGCCACCTTTGACTTCCGTGTGAGCCATGCAAAGATCACACTATAGGCCACCGACTGCAACAGCGCCCCGGCAAACAAAGCCTTGGAGAAATGGTGAGGCTCGTAACTTGCCGGCAAACTCATCAGCAGCGTGCAAGTCACGACAAACAATATGTCTTTGCTATACCCTTGTTCTCTCACATTAATTCACTACGAACGGTAGTTGTGTTTCCTCCAGTATCTCCAAACGAAAAACAGGCAGACCAACAAGAAAAACATTACCACCACAATTGCCCAGAACAGTACGGTGGAGCCAGCTTGATCTGCTGGAATCGTATCAACTGGAATGGTGTCTACCGGCAAAGTGTCAACGGGAACCTCTTTAACAAGCTCCGACTCAATAGGATAATCAGCAATATCTAATATTTGCATAACTAATAATTAAAAACTTGTAAGACTTTTCCATCCTTATACCCTTAACGGGGCATTTTTTTACTTATGTTTTTCTTCCACTCTTTCCAGACGAAAAATAGACAAGCCATCAAGGCAATCAATACAATGGTTATCCAAAATACTGATGATGATGGGGAATCTGGGTAAACAACATCCAACAATTTCATATCTTTTATTTTATGTGAAACAATTTCCCAAGGCTTTAAGTCTAGTAGCATGTAATCTCTAAAAGTTTATTATTTTGAGAAGGTCGCGAATTAGCGAGACTTGTCGAAGACCCACGAGGAACGCAGTAATTAAAGAATTATTTGTTATTATTCTGCCTTGCATAAAACAATATTCTAAAATTCTAAATCTCGTGATGATAAATATTTGATGTTACAGACAACTAGAGTCAAGAGCCTAATAATCCAGTCGCAAAAATAAAAAATAAAATCCATAATCAAAGAAAAAAGCAAAAAATAATGAGTCATATCGTTTTATTTTATATTTTTGCAAAAAATATAAGGTGGGTTCTATTTTATAGAATACACCATAAATAGTTGACAAGTACACGAGTTGACAAAAACACTTTAAATCTATACACACTATGCAAGAGCAACAAAAACTACCCACCATCCAGGAGGTCTTTGCCTGGATGCGAAAACTCTATGACGAGAGTTATTCCGGACTTACTAAATTAGAGAAAAGCGAACAGCACATGTATGGCACGATGGTCACCACACCCAGTGACAAGAAATTCATCGTGCGTATGCTCGACGAAACCAGTCAGGTACATGACCGACAGAAACTTGCCCACCGTGTGAAGGACCTCATCGACCAATATGGCATCCCCAAGTTCCTTGGCAAGACCGACCACGGACTAGTCCGGATGTACCAGAAATTCGCTTATTTGCCTTTGTTCAACTGGGCTTCCGTGCCAATCATCAAATGGCGACTTCGCCGTGACACCAGCCGTGTTATCATCAATGCTGCCCGCCCCAACCTCACCCACCACCTGGCCACCCGTTTCGAGGAAGGTATCGGCCAGAATGTCAACCTCTTGGGCGAGGTGGTGTTGGGCAACGGCGAGGCCGACAAACGCTATGAGTCATATCTGGAAGCCTTGAAGGAGCCCGATATCAACTATATCTCGGTCAAGATTTCAGGTATCTACGCCCAGACCCATGCGCTCAACTACAAAGAGAGTTTCCCCGAACTCATCCGTCGTATGTCGGAACTGTATCAGGCGGCCATCGACAATCCATACACCACCCCCGAGGGCGAGAAACGACCGAAATTCATCAATCTCGACATGGAGGAGTATAAGGATGCACACCTCACGATGAAACTATTTAAGGAGGTGCTCTCGCTACCGCAGTTTAAGAACTACGAGGCGGGCATCGTGGTGCAGGCCTACCTGCCCGACGCCTGGGGATTCCAGACCGAATTGTTGGAATTTGCCCATAAACGCGTGGCAGAGGGTGGGGCACCCATCAAGATGCGTATCGTAAAAGGCTGCAACCTCG
>JAFZAE010000190.1 GCA_017548385.1 Prevotella sp. | reverse complement strand
GGAACGGCAATTACCAATCGAGATATCTTTATCAGGGTGAATGCAAGCAAAACGCATATCTACGAGCAGGAACCCATCGTGTTGACCTATAATCTCTGTTTCCTTCCAGATGTCAGACCCAATGGCTTGTCTGGGGGCTCCTTGGATGTCAAAGGATGTCAACTGCAGGAGATAGAATTACCCGACAACCATACGTTTGAGAATATCAACGGAAGAAACTATGTTGTCGTCAAATGCAGGCAGTACATTGTCTATCCCCAGATGACTGGAAGACTGGAGGTGCCAAAAGTAGATTTCAAGGCAGAAGTCAATCAGCGAGTGGCCAATGTGGACCCCATGGAAGCGTTTTTTAATGGTGGTTCTGATTACATTGTCAGGGAGCGGGAACTCGTGGCAGACGGACTCACATTACAGGTGGATTCACTGCCGTCACGTCCAAGTGGATTCACCGGGGCAGTGGGGAATTTCAAAATATCAGCACAGATAGACAAAGAAGAAGTGAGAGCCGGTGAACCTATCAATCTCAAGGTCGTCATTGGTGGTCATGGCAACCTGAGACTCCTCAAACAGCCGGATGTGGAATTCCCCAAGGATTTTGACAAATACGATGCCAAGGTTACCGATAATACAGAACTGACAATAAATGGAGTGGAAGGTAATATGGTCTTCGATTTCCTGGCCGTTCCAAGAAATCAGGGTTCCTATACGATACCAGGGATAAAACTGACATATTTCGATACTGATTCCAAAACATATAAAACCATCGAAACAGAGCCGTTCGAATTGAAGGTGCTTGAGGGCGACGGTAATTCGAATGCGGATGAATTTGCCGACTACTCCAACAAAGATATCTATCCGATCAAGGAAGGCAAGGCATCGGTTCAGGACCCCGAGAGACTATTCTATGGCTCCAAGGCATATTGGATTTCAATTCTCCTGCCACTGTTGTTGTTCTTGGTGCTTCTTCTTATTTTTAGGAAGAAAGCCATCGACAATGCCAATGTCACGAAGATGAGAGGGAAAAAGGCCAATAAGGTGGCAACTAAGCGTTTGAAGGACGCCAACAAACTCATGACCAATGGTGACAATGATAAATTCTACGATGAGGTGCTCAGGGCTTTGTGGGGATATGTTGGCGACAAACTCAATATGCCTGTCGAGCAACTTTCAAGGGAAAATGTCAGAGAAAGACTTACCGCCAATGGGGTTGAGGAAGGCACTGTGGATAAGTTTATCCAAGCCCTTGATGAGTGTGAGTTCGAAAGATATGCACCGGGTGATTCCAAGGGTAATATGAATCGTACATTCGAGGCGGCTGTCGATGCCATTACAAAAATTGAGGATGATATGAAAGCGAAAAAAGGCAGAAAAGATGCTGCCTTCAAATCCCTTCTCCTTATCATATTGTTGATACCGCTTTCAACCATGGCGGTGACAAAGGACAGTGCCGATGCCGCATACAAGAAGGGGAACTACCAACAGGCCATCAAGGACTATGAGGAATTGCTTAAACAAGGTAAAAGTGCCGATTTGTTCTATAATCTGGGAAATGCGTATTATAGAACGGAAGACATACCTATGGCTATTCTGAATTATGAAAGGGCGTACCTTTTGTCGCCAAGTGATGGGGATATCAGGTTTAATTTACAGTTGGCACGTTCAAAAACCATCGACAAGATCAATCCCGACTCAAAAATCTTCTTTGTGTCGTGGTATAAATCGTTAGTATGCTTGTTTGGAGTCGATACCTGGGCTATAATAGGTGTGCTGTCCATCGTCCTGGTATTGGTGTTGTTGCTGTTATATCTCTTCGCAGATAAAATCATTCATCGGAAGATAGGATTCTATGGTGCGGTGGCTTTCTTCGTCTTATTCTTGTTGGCCAACTTGTTCGCCTATCAACAAAAACAGATGTTGGACAATAAAAATGGGGCGATTATTATGGATTCCACTGCCAACATCAAGAAAAATCCGGAAGACAATGCTGCCAATGCATTCGTTCTTCATGAAGGTACCAAAGTAGAAATCACCGACAAGTCCATCAAAGGATGGAGAGAAGTACGCGTGGTGGACGGTAGAAAAGGATGGCTGCAAGAGAGTAAGTTGGCAGAAATCTGACATTCCTTTTTCGTTTATGGACCTAAGTACAGTAATCAACATCGACAGACAGGTGCTCGAGTTCTTCAATGGAAGCGACTCCTTGTTCCTCGACTCACTCATGGTAACACTGACCTCGGGTGTGACATGGGTGCCCTTGTACGTGGCTTTGCTGTACCTGGTGATAAAAAATAATGATACCATGGCGCAAATAGCGCTGGTTGTCGGATGCTGCTTGCTGTGCTTCTTTATCACTGAGTTTGTCACCGAGGGTATCGTCAAGCCGATGGTGGCAAGGCCTAGACCGGGAAATGACCCACAATTTATGTATTTGGTCGATGTGGTCAATGAGCGTAGAGGAGGGAAATACAGTTTCTTTTCCGCCCATGCGTCCAACACTTTTGGCATTGCCGTTTTCTTTTGCTGGCTCGTACGCAACAAACTCCTGTCATGGCTGATGATTACATGGTCGTTGATCAATTGCTACACACGCCTGTACCTGGCTATGCATTATCCGTCGGATATTCTTGTCGGCATTGTTTTTGGAGCTGCTACGGCTTCTCTTGCCTATCTTATCTATTTCCTGGCAATGCGGACAATGCGGACAAAAACCAGTTTTGTCTCAAGCCAGTTCACAAAGACAGGCTATAGTCTCTATGATATCGACGTTGTGGCATGGGTGTTGGCGGCCACCTATTGTCTGGCCATCATTTTCGCACTTATACATCAATCATAAATGGATACCAAAAACATTCATATATCAGATTACAACTATCCGCTACCGGATGAGCGAATAGCAAAATTTCCACTTGCAAGAAGAGATCAATCCAAATTGCTTGTCTATCGTCATGGAGAGGTAAGCGAGGACACTTTCTTTCATTTGCCTGACTATCTGCCGAAAGGGGCTTTGATGGTGTTTAATAACACTAAGGTGATCATGGCGCGCATCCATTTTCAAAAAGAAACGGGAGCGTTGATAGAGGTATTCCTCTTGGAACCCGCCGACCCGATAGATTATGAACAGATGTTTCAGACACGGGGGAAATGTGCATGGGTGTGCATGGTGGGAAATCTGAAAAAATGGAAGACTGGCTGCCTGGAACGGCAAATTACTGTCGGAGATAAAACCATGACGCTCAGGGCAAATAGAGTGGGGGAGGCTCACACTGGGTGGAGGGTGGAACTGGAATGGGACCATCCTGAGGTTAGTTTTGCTGAGGTGTTGGATGCCGTGGGCGAACTGCCTATCCCTCCCTACCTGAACCGAAAGTCACAAGAAAGCGACAAGACCACTTACCAGACTGTCTATTCGAAAATCAAAGGGAGTGTGGCGGCACCCACAGCGGGACTCCATTTCACCAAAGAAGTACTGCAACAGTTGGATGAGAAAGGTATTGACCGCGAGGAAGTGACTTTGCATGTGGGTGCGGGAACCTTCAAACCCGTGAAAAGTGACACCATTGTGGGGCATGAAATGCATTCGGAATATATATGCGTTCATCGTCAGACAATCGAGAAACTCATACGCCACGATTGTAAAGCCATTGCAGTGGGAACGACCAGTGTACGCACACTTGAGAGTCTTTATTATATTGGGGCAAAATTGAAAGACAATCCAGAGGCCACATCAGAGCAACTGCATGTCGAACAATGGGAACCTTATGATACGCATCCGACGATTACCCCACTGGAGGCAATGCGTCAGATTATTAAATATCTTGATCGTCAATATACAGATACCTTGCATACTAGTACGCAAATCATTATTGCGCCAGGTTATGAATACAAAATCGTACGTATGTTGGTTACCAACTTCCATCAACCACAGAGCACATTATTGCTATTGGTGAGTGCTTTCCTACATGGTGACTGGAAGAAAGTCTATGACTTCGCTCTTGCAAACGATTTCCGTTTCCTCAGCTATGGTGACAGTTCCCTGCTGATACCTTGAGTAGTTATTGGTTTTCAGTTAATAATCATACATCCTTTTAACTACTTTATAACAACATTATAACTACCTTATAAATATGAATAAATTAAAAATAGGTGATAAAGTTAGATTTCTTAGTGAAATAGGCGGTGGTAGAGTCGCTGGCTTTAAGGGCAACAATCTCGTACTCGTTGAGGATGAGGATGGTTTCCAAATACCAACCCCCATCAATGAGGTGGTGAAAGTAGATACCAATGATTATAATATCGCCAAGGTACACACCATAGAAAACAAACAGGGCACCAAAGAGGTGACGACGTCAACGAAGTCAGCCGCGAAGGAAGAAGACGAAGACTATGACCCCGCAGACCGTCCCTTGAG
Source organism: Prevotella sp. (assembly GCA_017548385.1). Taxonomy (GTDB): domain Bacteria; phylum Bacteroidota; class Bacteroidia; order Bacteroidales; family Bacteroidaceae; genus Prevotella. The sequence goes on along the minus strand of JAFZAE010000190.1, from coordinate 3,660 downwards.
TTACCGCCGACCGGTTGAGGAGAGACGCGGTGGTGATGTGCTGTCGGCATATCTGGCTTTCGTTCCCATGGATGTTAAGCAAATCAGCAGTACAAATTTCGAGACATATTTCGTCAACGACAGTAATTATTATATGCGTTTTACCTATTTGGTGGCAGAAGGCGCCAATTGGAGACTACGCGCTACGGCTGAGGTGGAGCCGAATACCAAACTCTTTATCGAGGAGTTCGGGCGGGAAGTGCTCAATGAGATGGAAAGGGCTTGTGTGCAAATCATCGCCTATAAACGCGACAAGTCGTTTATCCTGAAACCTACCGTTAATTTGCAGTTCCGTATCGATCCGGTAAAATTCTACAAACTGCATACTTTCCAGGAGAATGACTTTTTTGAGGCTCCTGCCATGCTTATCACCATTGTCGAAAATGATGTTATACCAAGACCATTGGTGATTGATGCCAAACAGTTGAAACAGGAGATGTTTGCCCCAAAGACATCGTTGGAACAGGAGAGAGAACAGCGAACGAACGATGGGGGAATGGTTCGTAGGTATGAAAATGCACAGAGTAAGGGAAAAGCGATGGAGAAACGCAAAAACGATACTCTCGTAGTCGACCTTCATGCCCATGTAATCTTAGAGACACAAGCGGGAATGTCGGCAGCAGATATTCTTGACTACCAACTGGACGTTTTCCGTAAGACACTTGAAGAACACAAAAACGAAAAAGGAGCAAAAATCGTCTTTATCCATGGAAAAGGAGAGGGAGTGCTTAGAAGGTCTATTCTCAACGAGTTGAAATATAAATACAAGAAATACACCTATCAGGATGCTTCTTTCCAGGAATATGGATATGGTGCCACGCAGGTGACTATTCACTAAGTTTTTCGTGACTCGATCAATCGCATATAGCCCCAGCCAGCAAGGAGACTAAGCGCCACATAGATCACACAGACGATTATGTGGTTTATTCCCATGTCGAAGCCTTTCAACGCAAACATCCGAAGGATGGGATGGCAGACAAAGACTCCGGCTGAAATGCTGCCTACCCATATCAGACCTTTGGTATGACAATGGCGTGACAATAGCAGGATGGTGGCAACGGCGAACAATGGACTAAACGTCCACAGCATTGCCCATATACTGCTCACCAACCATAACAAGAGAAATACGGCCATACTCAACACCCAATGGTGATCCATTATGCGCAGCAAACGGTTGCTGCCATGACGGGCTGTCCAAATACCAAGAGTAAAAACCGATAGCCATAAGGGAAAATTGTGACGTATCTGGTAGTGAACTTCAGTAAGGTGTTCCGCATAGGCGAAATAGACGCCAATTACCAGTGACAATGCAGAAAGGACTATCAGTAGTATGTCATCTCGCTTATAATGAAATAGCAAATAGACGATATATAACTGCATGGTTACGCCAAAATACCAGTATACACCAGGTGTGATGGCACGGGCGTCATAGAGATTGAGCGTGAGTGTCAACTGACCTATGATGTCAGAAAGGGAGATAATTCCTTTAGGAAAATAATTAAAGATAAAGAATAAATACGCAGGGGCAAGAAGTATCAGCAGTTTTCTATAATGATGGCGTAGATATGCCCATGGTTTCACTTGATGCCTCCCTGATTCATACTTGCGTACGAGGCCATAGCCGCTCAAAAACAGAAAGACAGATACGCCATACCATCCCCAAAAAGAGAAAGCAGAATCAAGGCATGCCCATAATCCCTCACCAAGTCCTTGGAACAGTTTGCCTATACGCTCTTGGGAGAATTCAAACTCACATTCCAGAACTTCTGAGTCAAGGTGCAGCAAATTGTGTAGGCATATCAATAAAATACCTATGCCACGCATACACAGAGATGTCTTTTTCCCTATTGTCATTAATTGCTTCGCTTTTCAAATTGCAAAAGTATAGATAAAATCTGAATTAGCCCCAATCTGTTGTTAGGATTTATGCCACAACTTAAATATCCACTCCGGAACACCGCTTCTTTTATCTAAAGAATGGCGCAGAAATTCTCATTTGATAAATTTTTTCAAAAAAATAAGGTAAAAATTTTGTGGGATAAAAAAAATGCACTACCTTTGCAACCGCATTTGAGAGAAAATGCTGGATTAGAACACCGGAAGGAAGTTTGGGTGAGTGGCTGAAACCAGCAGTTTGCTAAACTGCCGTACGGGTTACCGTACCGGGGGTTCGAATCCCCCAGCTTCCGCGCAAATGCGAAGTGAATACGGAGGATTCATCTAATGGTTAGGATACAAGATTCTCAATCTTGGCATAGGGGTTCGATTCCCTTACCGACTACTGAAATCCGCTGACTTCTTGAAAGTTGGCGGTTTTTTCGTTTAAGGCAGATGATGGAAAACAGTATTTCAAGCATTCAGAACCCGAAGATCAAGAAGTTGTTGCATCTTCAGCAGAAATCTTCAGAACGCCGCAAGGAAGGTCTCTTTGTGGTGGAGGGGCAGCGTGAGATACTCCATTGTCTGGAAGCCGGATTCGAGGCCGACACGTTTTTCCTTTGCCGCGAATTGTTTGATTCGGGGGAATATGTTGATAGCCTGAGGCGTCATCTTGAGGGCAAAAGAATCTTTGAGGTTTCCGAGGACGTCTATCAGAAGATTGCCTATCGGGGAACGACGGAAGGACTGGTTGCCGAAATGAAGGTGAAAACGCGTGGGCTTAATGACTTGGAGCTGAAGGAGCGTCCGCTTATTGTCGTTCTGGAAAGCGTTGAGAAGCCCGGCAACCTGGGGGCCGTGTTGCGTAGTGCCGATGCGTCGGGTGCCGATGCCGTCGTGGTGTGCGACCCTTTGACCGACCTTTATAATCCGAATCTCATCAGAAGTTCCATCGGGGCGGTGTTTACCGTTCCTGTTGTGGCCTGCGATTCGGCCGAGTGTATCGACTTCTTGAAAAGCAAGGGAATTCGCATTCTGACGGCCCAGTTGCAGGATTCACATCTTTATTATGATACCGACATGACGGGGGGAACGGCCATCGTGATGGGAACGGAGTCGACTGGGCTTACCAACAAATGGCGTGAGGCTGCCGATGCCCATATCCGTATTCCGATGCTTGGTCAGCTGGATTCGCTGAACGTATCGGTAAGTGCCGCAATCTTGCTCTTCGAAGCCGTCAGGCAACGGCAAATAAAAAAGGATTGAAGTGCCTTACGGGGCGACCTCAATCCTATATCAATCAGTTTTTTCTTCGTCGACTTACAGGATTCCCTTAACGGTCTCCAGCATTCCGTTCTTCTGGATGCTGTCGAGGAATTCGACTACCATGTCGGTAAGTCCGGGAATCTGGTTCAGGTCGCCATGCTCGCCCCAGATAAGGTCCTTGGCTGCCAGCACACCCTCGGCCACCTTGCGGGTATCGCCCGTTGCCCAGAGTTCGGTGAGCAGGTCCATAATCTTCTGGTCGTCGTTGGGCTGGATGGGAGCACCATCGGCGCGCTTGCCACCCTTATAGTAAGTGATGATAGCGGCAAGGCCGAGCACGAGACCCTTTGGCAGTTCGCCCTTGCGCTCGAGATAGGTCTTCAGGCCGGGCAGGTCGCGAGTCTGGAACTTGGGGAATGAGTTCAGCATGATGCTGGTCACCTGATGGTCGACGTACGGGTTGTTGAAGCGCTCCAG
>JAFZAE010000189.1 GCA_017548385.1 Prevotella sp. | reverse complement strand
GGCACTATCAGCCACAGCAGCTATATCTTCTTCGCTCAAATTCCACATGTTATACACAAAATACTGACAGTTTAGATCGCTTTGCATAAAGAATGGCAAAGGCGCACGCAAGGACGGCTTTTTCACTAACTTTTTCACCCTTATAAGTTCAGCCTTGTCATATGTGGTTTCTTGTGCCATGATGGTGACGGGCAACATGATTGAGCATATATAAAACAATAATTTCCCCATAATCCGAGTTTTTTTGCGTGTAAAGATAATGATTTTTTCGTTTATAAATCCAACCTTACCTTGTTTTTTAACAGAAATTGAAACGTGATGTCAAAAAAAACAATATGTTATGACTAAAAACACAATAATTAAGACAATTTGGCGGTTTATAATATAATAGAATACGTTAAAACACATCATAAAAATCATGCCAGCAATCAAGACAAGTCATCAACGCTCTTCACTGTTGGTGAAGAATATATTGGTGTCCTTTCTTATCAAAGGATGGTCGGCTGTTGTTGTTTTTATGATGGTCCCCGTTACCCTCCACTGTTTAGGTGAATACAAGAATGGCGTATGGTTGACAATTAGTAGCCTTCTGCTATGGATAGACAACATGGACATAGGCCTAGGTAATGGACTGCGTAATAAACTAGCTATCTATTTAGCACATAATGACACAGAACGTGCCCGCAGCTTGGTATCTTCAACATTCGCAATGCTTACATGCATTATGATTCCGGCTATGGTAATATTGCTGTCGCTCATTTATTTTGGTGACATGTATGGTTTTCTAAATGTCTCACACGACCGTGTCAGCAGCCTTGACACCATACTAATTATCACCATAGTCTTTGTTTGCTCAACTTTTATTTTTAAATTGATAGGCAACTTCTACATGGGTTTGCAATTACCAGCAGTAAGCAACCTACTTGTCTGTTTGGGACAAACTATTGCTTTGATTGGCACCTATATCGTCTATATTTCAGGTAGCCACTCCCTGATGTTGATTGCCCTGGTCAATACTGCAGCACCATTTATAGTCTATCTGCTTGCCTATCCAATCACATTCTATTATAAATATCCACATTTACGTCCAAGTTTTCACTTGGTAGATATGAACGAGGCAAAAAGTGTGATGAGTATGGGCATAAAATTCTTCGTTATGCAAATCTCTGGGGTGGTTCTCTTTATGACCGCAAACATCCTCATTTCGAAACTATTTTCACCACAGATGGTTACACCCTACCAAATCACCTACCGCTATTTCAGTCTGATGCTTGTGGTCTTCACTGTTATTTGTATGCCATTCTGGAATGCCACCACCGATGCATTCGAACGTGGCGACATGGCTTGGATACAACGTGCAAACAAGAAGCTCAACCTGATGACAATTGGCATTTTTGTAGGTATGATAATGATGGTGCTTCTATCCAACTATGTATATAGAATATGGATAGACAAAAACACCGTCATCGACATCAAGATGAGTATAGCCATGGCCATCTATATATTCATACTCATAGTCAGCATGAGATATAGTTACTTCATTAATGGAATAGGAAAACTATGGCTCCAACTGATATTCACCACGTCTGCCGCCATATTGTTTATACCTTTGGCATATATTATCGCGCACTTTAAGCACGACATTATCTGGTTTATAGCTGTCATGTGTGCAGTCAATATCCCTGGACTAATCGTTAACCGCATACAATTCAGTAAACTCATCAATGGCAAAGCATCTGGAATATGGATCAAATAAGAACGAAACAGACTATAGCCATTTTGATGGCGACTTACAATGGTGAGCGTTACGTCAAAGAACAACTGGAATCATTTGTCAAACAAACCAATTCTGATTGGCATCTGTATATACATGATGATGGTTCAACTGACCACACTCTCGATATCATTCGCACATTTGCCCAGCAAGATTCTCGTGTCACCATCTTGGAATATGAAAGTCAGAAAGGCGCAAAAGACAATTTTCTCTCTTTATTGAAAAGAGTGGAAGCCAGCTATTACATGTTTGCAGATCAAGATGATGTGTGGAATGAAGAAAAAATAGAGACATCATTGAATGAAATGGAAAAACTAGAATCTCTTTATCCTACGAAGCCCCTCATTGTCTATACAGATTTGTTTGTGGCAGACGCATCTTTGCATGTTGTTGGGGAGTCCTTTTGGAGAATGTCTAATATCCATCCATCTCTCTTGACACATTTCCAAGACCTTGCAGCCACCACTCCAATAACAGGGAGTACCATGCTCTTCAACCAAAAGGCGAAGGAATCAGTAGTTTTCCCATCGGTCAATGCCACGATGCATGATGCTTGGATTACAGCATGCGTATTACGTCGCGGTGGCATTATCCAAGCTATACCTAAACCATTGGTATTCTATCGGCAACATGAGGCCAATGTTGTGGGGGCAACCGAAATTAAAGATTTCACATTGAAATACAGACTCAGGCATTTCAAACAGATGAAAGCGAAAAACATGCGACACTACGAAATGCTAAAGTCATTAGGTTATGGGTCATTTATAAAATACTTATACTATAAAGTCAAATATAAAATACGCGCTAGACACTTGATAAACAAAACAAATTAATACGGATGAATATTTCGGTTATCATAGTCAACTATAATACCGCATCATTGCTCCTACAATGTGTATCTTCCATCATAGAACACACAAGAGGGGTCAGCTATGAACTCATCATCGTAGATAATGGTTCATGTGAGGATGACCTTGAATTATTGCGACATGAAAGCAGATTTACATTGATTGAGATGCATGAGAATCTTGGGTTTGGTCGAGCTAACAATGCTGGTGTCAAAGAAGCGAAAGGAGAACATATTTTTCTGCTTAATCCTGACACCATATTGGTTAATGATGCTATATCCATCCTCTACAAACACCTTATAGAACATCCCCATACAGGCATCTGTGGTGGCAATATCTACAACAAAGAAATGCAACCAGCACATTCGTATCATGTCTTGCTACCTTCTATCCTCTCAGAGATGGATTTTGCATGTGGTCAAATTTTTCGTCGAATTCGCTATGGAAAGAATGCCCAATTCAACAATACTGGCAAAGAGATGGAAGTTGCTATGATTACAGGTGCTGACATGATGATCAGACGACAGGCATGGGAAAAAGTGAATGGTTTCGACCCTGCTTTCTTCATGTATTGCGAGGATGCTGACTTATGCCTTCGCGTAAAATCACAAGGTTATAGTATTGTCAGTGTTCCCGATGCATCGATTATCCATTTAGAAGGGAAAAGCTTCGTTGAGAGCGAAGACCATTGCCGGAGAGTCCTTGATGGCCGTTTCACCTATTTCAGAAAACATTATTCCTGGATTTACAATAAAGTGTCCAACATATTGAATATTTCAAGTCTATTGGCTGCTATTATGGTGTGCACGATACTATCAAAACGTGAACGACGAAATAATTATAGTCAAAGATTGAGGATATACCGCCAAATAACCCAAAATCAACAAAGAGGGACACGTTGAACTGTCCCCAAGTGAAACTCTCAAATCACTATTAGTTATGAAAAAAACTATTCTACACATATCAAAATACTATTATCCCGACCTTGGTGGCATCGAGACACTTGTGAGGTCACTTGCCGAAGGTTTGACAGACTATCGCAACGTGGTAGTATGTTTTGCCACCAATGGAAAGACAAGTGAGACCACTATCAATGGTGTCATCATTCATCGCGTGAAAGTGAATTTTTCATTTATGCATCAGGATGTGTCTTTTGGTTATTTCAAAATACTGAAAAACCTCGTTCAAAAGTATTCTCCAGACTTCGTTCATGTACACTGTCCCAATCCATACGTCTATCCATTGGTGCTGCGTGCCATTTTGCCCGAAACAAAATTGATACTTCATTGGCATTCCGATATCATATCCAAAGGTCTTATGTACAAAGTGGTGAAACCTTTTGAAAACAAAGCACTGAAACGCTCTGACCTTATCCTCGCCACCAGTCCAAACTATATCCACCCATCAAGCCCCATCTATCAATATAAGGAGAAGATTCGGATTGTGCAAAATGGCGTAATCGCGGCAGATTTTGACATGAAAGAGGGCGATGAAGAGCGAATCAAATCCATCAAGCAGCAATTTGACAACAAACCACTTGTCATCTTTGTGGGCCGACACATTCAATACAAAGGAATCGACCTTTTGATAGAAATAGAAAAGTATATCCAAAACGACTGCCATGTGATTATCACAGGTACAGGTCCGTTAACTAATAAATTGGAGAAACAGTCTGTCTCGCCTCGCATTACATTTACTGGTCGCCTGAGCAGTGACGACTTGCGATGCTATGTGCACGCTGCCGACATTTTCGCCTTTCCATCCAACACTAAGGCAGAGGCATTTGGCATTGCCCTTGCCGAAGCCATGTACTGCCGTTGCGTCCCCGTAGTATTTCACTTGGAGGGATCAGGTGTCAACTGGGTATCGCTGAAAGACCAGACTGGTATGGAAATACCTCATGGCGACATCAAGGCATTTGCTGCTGCCATTGACCAGTTACTAAACAACAGGTCCCTGCTTGACCAATACGCCCTGGCTAGCCATGAACGTGTAAAAGAACATTTTACAGATGAAATGGCTGTCAGAAAGATGAATGAAATATACAGTATATTATAAAACCATGCGAAGAATATATATCAATGGACGTTTTCTCACCCAACCTATGACAGGTGTGGAACGATATGCATATAGCATCTGTAAAAGTTTGATGCAAAAGGGACAGGATTTCACAATTGTATGTCCGAAAGCGTCCATCCAAGATTGTTATGATACTACTGGTATGAAAATCATTAAGTATGGTATCGGCAATTCTCATTTTTGGGAACAATGTATCCTTCCTTTTTTCTTCCTATTCAAAAAAAACTACCTCATATTTAGTTTCACCGGTCTCGGGTCTATTTTGATATGCAATAAAGTGATGACCATTCACGATTTGTCATTCTTGGAGGATCCATCATGGTTTTCACGAGCCTATTATTATTGGTACAAATTGATGACCCCTCTCGCAGTGCGCACATCTCGCCACATCATCACCGTGAGCCATTTTTCCAAACAAGAAATACGCCGTTTCTATCCATTCGTTAAAGGCGATAAAATAACCGTTGTTTATCCTTCTGTCGATAGAGATAAGTTTATCAATAAAAGAATAGAAAATGAATATGGTGAACAATTCGCCCTGGCGGTTTCATCACTTGACCCACGTAAGAATTTCCTACGACTTGTGGAAGCATTTAAAGGAATAGATAATTGCAAACTTTATATTGTAGGCAACACTAACCGTGTATTTGGCCAACGTTCACAACTAAAAGAGGTGCCAGTAAACGTAAAACTACTGGGGAGAGTAACAGACGAGGAATTAGTGCGACTATACAATCAAGCTTCCTGTTTCATCTTCCCTTCCATCTACGAAGGGTTTGGTCTTCCACCCATCGAAGCAATGGAATGTGGTTGTCCTGTGCTTGCCTCCGACATTCCTGTCATCCATGAAGTGTGTATTGATGCCGCAGAGTATTTCGACCCCAACAACATAGATAGCATCCGCGACACTATCGTTGGATATTTCAGAGAACAACAAAACAAGAAAAAGACGATGCAAACCCGGGGATATGCCAATGCCCACCGATTTGATTGGGGAAAAACAGCTCAACACATCATAGAATTATCGCAAACCATATGACAAACGCAAAAAAAAGTTAAATTTTATGCTTATCGGTAAATCCGTTTCTTCAATTGGATGAAAAATGGCTGAAAATGACTAATTTTGCAAAGTTTTTTTAAAACACGACGATTTTCGTATCTTTGAAAGTCGTTTATAGACAATCAAACACATCTATTTTTTTATGTATAGCAAAGACGATTTATTATCGAAAGATATCGCCGAATTGGTTGGTATCGCTGACCAAATAGGTGCCGAACATAAATCCAGTGACACACAAGAGACCCTTATTTACTCCATTCTCGACCGACAGGCCATCGTGGAGGGCAGTAAGAGTAGTACCGCCCCCAAACGTAAGCGTACAAGAATTGCCAAGAAAGAGACCGACCGCGTATATTCCGTGAATGGCAAGGATGGAGAAAATTTCGACACCAAAAAGAACAAAGCATCCAACGAACCTCTTCCTTTGTTCAAGGATGAGATATCTGAATCCAAAGCATCAAACGAAACGGTTATAGCTGTGGAAGAACCTGTGGCAGAGCCTGTGCCTGTGCCTGCACCCGCTCCCAAAAAGCGTGGGAGAAAATCAAAGGCCGAAAAAGAAGCCATTGCTGCTGCTGAGCGAGCTGCCCGTGAAGCTGAAGCTGCTAAAGCCGCTGCAGAGACAGTTAACGAGACTGAAGCAGAAACTACAGTTGAGTCAACTGAAAATACAGAGTTATCCACCCCACCCTCTGTTTCAACAAATGAGGATACCCTAGAAGCTCAAGAAGCTGACAATCCTGAGAACTATACCGTACCCGAGGCTATATTCGAAGCCACAGATGTTGACGAGGATAATGAAGACCTTTTAGCAAAACTTCAAGCAAAGGTAAATGCTCACAACGAAGCATTGGAACAGCATGAAGAAGGTCTTGAAAACGGCATCTGGGCAGATGACCCAGGTGATGGAACTGATTTCATCACTGTGGTAGACCTTCCTATAGAAGATCAGGGAGCTCTTCCTAGTTACGATATATTCGACAATCCAACCACTCCTGTCAATTCTGTCACTACCGCATCATTCCAACAGCAACAGCGTAATGAAAATGTTGCTCGCCCCAGCTATAATTTTGACAATCTGATTGTGGCCAATGGGGTGTTGGAAATTATGCCTGATGGCTATGGATTCCTTCGTTCAAGTGACTACAACTACCTTTCATCCCCTGATGACGTCTATGTGTCAGGAGTGCAAATTAAGCACTACGGACTGAAAACCGGCGATGTGGTGGAATGTCATGTTCGTCCACCCCATGATGGCGAAAAGTATTTTCCTCTTTGTAGCATTGACAAAATCAATGGAAGACACCCCGAAGAGATACGTGACCGAATTCCGTTTGAACATCTCACACCATTATTCCCAGAGGAGAAATACACCTTATGTGGTGACCGCGAAACGACAAATCTCTCTACTCGTGTTGTAGATCTTTTCTCGCCTATTGGAAAGGGGCAACGTGCATTGATTGTGGCTCAACCTAAAACCGGTAAGACAATCTTGATGAAAGATATAGCAAATGCTATTGCCGCCAACCACCCAGAGGCCTATTTGATGATGTTGCTTATAGATGAGCGTCCGGAAGAAGTGACAGACATGGCACGCACTGTAAACGCTGAGGTTATTGCCTCTACATTTGATGAGCCTGCCGAACGCCATGTAAAAATTGCTGGAATTGTGCTTGAGAAAGCTAAGCGTATGGTGGAATGTGGACACGATGTTGTGATATTCCTCGATTCCATCACTCGACTTGCCCGCGCCTACAACACCGTATCTCCTGCCAGTGGAAAAGTGCTGACCGGTGGTGTTGATGCCAATGCACTTCAAAAGCCTAAACGTTTCTTTGGTGCCGCCCGTAAAATTGAAGGAGGAGGTTCACTGACAATTATCGCAACCGCTCTGATAGACACTGGTTCGAAGATGGACGAAGTGATTTTCGAAGAGTTCAAGGGAACAGGTAATATGGAACTCCAACTTGACCGTTCGCTCTCCAACAAACGTATCTTCCCGGCAGTCAATCTTGTAGCATCAAGTACACGCCGAGACGACTTGCTGCAAGACAAGACAACACTCGATCGTATGTGGATTCTGCGTAAGTATATTGCGGATATGAACCCTGTAGAAGCCATGAATACCATTCACGACCGCATGCTCCGTACCCGAACAAACGAAGAATTCCTGTTGACGATGAATTCATAGTGAAATTCCTTCAACATGAAATCATTGTAGCAAATATAGTAGATATTCAAGGTTAGATGAATAATAAGAAAAAGAGACGCTGCAGCGTCTCTTTTCTTATTCTACTATATTGAAACGGAGTCCAAATTGGACATAGAAATTCTTTTTTTTATCTTTAAAAACATTGTCAATATGACTTCCGTTATCAAAATAATATCTTACGCCTGGTTCCAAATATAAACCAACATACGGTGTAAAGTTATATTGTGCACCGACTGAAGCTATTGCCGACAGTTGCGGTCGGTCTCTGTCTATGACTTGTTTGTCACCTTCAGTGGACATACTCGCAGAAATATTGTAGTCTGCTTCTCCTCCAGCCGAAACATATGAAGAAAAGCCACCCAATTCCCAGACTTTATACATCAAGGTCAAGGGTACTCCAATATAATGCAAAGTCTGTTTTCTGTCAATAGAAGATGAGCCTACATTTGTGGTAAAATCCGATCGGAGCAAAGTATATACAACTCCCGTGGTAACAGCCATTTTATCTGTTAATCCAATTTTACCAGTTAATCCTATAGAGACTGGTTGATAATGATGTTTTTTCTCAAAATAGTCTGGAAAAACCATCTTCCTCATTGAATAGAAGGAATATGCATTATTGGCTTCTGCTATAAAACTATTAGACATTGCATAATCAACTACATTCGATTTGTTACTTTCGCCTATCAGATTATTAGCAGCATGAAGCCCTATCGCCAGATGGCGGTGATTAGATTTTTCACTTGATATTTCACGTTCTAATTCTGCTAGGATATTCTGCTCAGAGGAAACAAGAGAAGGATCTGAAGTGACCATTACTGATTTTTCCGAAGCATCAAGATTACCAGCGATAGTGGGATTCAAAGATTCAATAGAATTACTCGGTACGCTGGGAACACTAGATACATTAGGAATGTCAGATGCACCGAGAGTACCAGATGTGTTGGGAGTGTCAGATACGCTGGAAACACTAGACACATTAGGAGTGACAGACACGCTGGGTGTGTCAGATATGCTGGGAGTGTCAGATACGCTGGGAGTTGTGGAATTCTCAGATTCATGATGATTCTGTGCTATGATAGTCGGGGCTTTCTCAATATCATCGGGCTTATAATCAGCAGCCATTCCATTGTGTTTTTCCCCATAATGCTGATTTGCAATCCAATAAGAAACACCGCCGCCAATTAGCAATGTCACAATGGCAGCTGCAGCTATCCATACTTTTCTTCTTTTCAACACAATATGTCTAGCCCCTTCAGTATTACCTTGTTGGGTTATAGGTGTTGCAGGAGATTGCGGAAGAGACTTGGCTATATCTTCCCAAAGGCCCTCCGGTGGAGTCTCTTGATGAGTCTCCATCTTCTTACGAAGATTTTCTATCCACTTATCATTGTTTATCATGCTTTCCTCCTTATTTTATAATCGTTGATCATATGGGCTAACATCTTTTTCGCCCGATAAAACTGTGAAGCTGACGAGTCCTCTTTAATGCCTAAAATTGAAGCGATCTCCTTATGGCTTTTGTTCTCGAATACAAACAGATTTAATACAGTCCTGTAACCGATTGGTAGTTTCCTTATCATATCGTTAAGAATCTCCGGAGGCATATAATCCACATCGGGTTCCTCGTCTACTAATATATTTTCTGGGACATTATCAGTAAAAGACATTTTTGAAGACTTTCTTAACATCGTAATGGACTCATTTGCAACAACCCTGAGTATCCATGCCTTCAACGACCCTTCACCACGATATGTAAATTTATCAATATTTGTAAATACCTTAACAAAACTATCCTGCAGCACATCCCTCATATCATCTGCATCGGACACATACCTTCTGGCCACGGCAGTAGCGTAGCCTGCATAGCGACGATATAGCCTTTCCATGGCATGTGTGTCGCCTTTGATAATATCCTTGAGTATCTGTGTTTCGTCGTTCACGTCAAGACTATTCTCTTTCTCCTGAAAAAGTCAGCGAGAATCCATTTCTATCCATAAGTGTTTCCTCCTCACCATATATTTCTATTGAATCCACCTTTAAAACACCAAGCAAGTTATTTTGTTCGTTGTCCATAGTTAATGCAGACCCGTTAGAGTCGAGATACAGTTTGCATTCTTTTACCGTGTTTTGATAAGATATTTTAAAAGGAATAGAATTATCACTTGAATAGGATAATATACGATAGAAATAACTATTGGCCTCTGTTGTACCCACTCGAATGAGCATGACACTGATTATTTCTGGATATGTGTTGGCATATGCCACAGCATCATTGAGGTCCTCGCCTTCAAGTTTTCCTGTAAGGATATAATCCACAGGTAGTGTCCATCCGCCCATTTCCATTTTATAGTTTTCGTCATCACACACAATCATGGCCCATGTATTCCCTATGGTCTTTTTATCAGCAATCCATCTTAGTTTAAAACGGCCACTGTTTATAGAATTTGTGTAATAATAGGAATTGTAATCCATCAAGTCATTTGTGTCGTCGTTCACTGAACATGCGACAAGAATGGCCGTCATGACAAAAGTCATCACGGCCATGATATATCTATTTTTACATTGTTTTGGCATGATAAATACTAAAAATATGATGATTCTATTTTAAAACGCAGGGATAATGAAAACCTTGCGTAAAAAAAAGTTAAAAATCACTCTACCATATCCGCCATAATCAACAGAGCAGAAGATGTCAGTCCGTTAGTCATCAACATAACACTATCACGTTGAAACACTTCTGCCATGTCTATATCCTCATGACTGTCACCTGATGTTCTTCTTATCAATTCAATATACCTTCTAAATAATGCCCTTGCTTGGTCTACCTCACCATTAATCCATTTACAATATCCAGCGTTAAGACAATCTTCTGCAGAAGGATTCTCCATACTTAATAATCGCTGATATTCCCTTTCTGCCTGAGTAATTTTACCACATGAAAGTAATGCCCATGCGAGTACTCTGGTAACATCTAAGTCATCTGGATTGTCATAATTGAGTTTATACAACTCTGCCGTAACCTCATCACCATGTCCGCAATTCACCATGGCGATACATTTATTGAGCAAATAGCCACGATTATCCGGATTCTTATCACATAAGTTCTTATATACCTCCATGGCTTCCTCAAATTTCTCACCCATCATAAAGCAACGTCCCATCATGACGGACACCTTGGTGTCTTCAGGTGATATTTCATGTGCTTTTTTCAAGATATCTATAGCATCTTCCACCTGTCCGTCCCTCATGAGAACGGCCGCCCTGAGTGTAAGGATATCAGCATTTTCTCCCTCATTGTCAAATGTATCCAACAATCGATTCAAGGCATCATTTCGTTGGTGCTTTAATAAGAATTTACCAAGTCTAATAACATATTTTACATTAATAACTCCTTTAAGCACAGGGTTGGCAACAAAGAGTGCCTTGATACCATCTTGTCCTCCAAATGGATTTCTGAAAGGTTTTCTTCGGTCACTCAATCTGAAAAATCTGTATAAATCCTGCAGATACATCTGTCGGATGGCAGCTTCAGAATGCACGTCTGTATGTTGACCTACCGGTCCGAACATCTCTTCACTTCCTAACATCGACTTGATTTCATCAGGCAATTTTTCTATGACCGAACTCATAGCTATAGCAAAAGAGTATTTATCGCTGTCACAAAACGGACCATTTTCCAGCAAATTTGTCAAGAGAGCAGTGTTTCTTAATTTTTTAACTGTCACGGCCAATGCGGGATGATTGATATAGAAAGGACAGAACCAATTTGCCCAATTATAGAAAAACGGAAATCTTTTCATCTGTGAAAAACCGCCGAAATAGACATCCGAACCACTTTTTTGCATATCCTGCATCCGTTGGAAAGATTTCTCCAGTTCCTCCATTGACTTTTCCTCGGCATCCGGATTCAAGATATCCTCGAGCGTATTATCCTCTTTCTCTCTAATTCCCCATCGAGTGATTTCAAAACTATTGTTCTTCATGAGAGTCGGGAGGATGTCACGTTGGATGGCATCATTGTCTTTTTCGGCATTCAAGCAAAAGAACATCTGCATCTGTGCCTCAACCAATTGTTGCAAAGTTTCCTCTTTTTCACACACTCTCTCAACTAATTGTCTCATTTCGGGATAGAGGGTTGGATTTCCCCTAAGTGACAAAGCCCATCCCACGAGCGCTCTCTGTCTGACAACATTTTCTACCGACTTTTCATATACATCTATTAGTATGCGAAATTTTCTGATGTCAAAGTGTGTATAGCATGACAATGAGATGGCACTGATAATATGTGCGGCATCATTTGCATCAATTGTTGGCGATATAAGCAAAGCCTCATAGTCAGTGGCCTCTCCCTCACTCCATTGTTTGGAGAGCAGGAGAAAATCAAAAACTAAAGACATAAAATCAGCATGTTCTTGATATAACCTATCGGCCTCATTTTCATTCTGTGAAAATTGGAGTAACGCCACATCTGAAACGAAATTCTCCAGTTTTTTTCGTATATTGTCAGGATTGACATCACTATTTGACAATCGTGACCTTGCTTCCGCCATATAGGTGTCGTTGTTGATAAGCCAAATCATATCAGCATCAGAAACCACCTGATGCATTCTCTTTAGCAATTTCGTATAAAGTCTGTCGCGTGCAGGGTCTGCCACGCCTCGAATCATATACTCTTGCATGAATTGATACTCACGCTGTATGTTGTTGAGCCTGTCGTGGATGGTGCCATAAGCCTTGTCTTGCAAGACTGGTGCCATACACTCAATTGTTTTGGCCAGTCTTTGTCTTTTTAGATAGGCAGCAGCCTGATTGATGGTCCTTCTATCCATAGAATCATGTGATTAGTTTGTGCGCCACTTGATGTTTTTCGTGCGATCCAAATCCACCCTTCTAGGCTGGATGGCATGTTCAAATACTATTTTAGGCAATGCTTTCACTGTGGCATCGTCGGTTTGGCAATATTTTTTGATAATGTCTGCGTAATGTTGAAAACCATATATATTTATAGAGTCACATGCCATGTTATAAACCTTAGTGAAGGTTTCCAACTGCCCTCTACGATGATCATCGACAAGTCCACCTGCAGCAATGAAAGCCCCAGGATAAATACCTTTTTGTCGCGAATCCATCAGCACAGGATTACCTGCCAGTCTGGCTGTAGTTGCTTGTGGTTCCGTAAGCATCATTGCATCCATAGAATTGTTTAGTAACATACTCAACCTGACCATTACATCGTTGACTTGAATGCGGAACACGCTATTCTCCGTATGCACACTATCCAATGCTATGTTGACTAAGTAATCCGTGGCGGAATACCGTGTCATGGCAACCATTTTTTCACTTAAATGTCTGATTTCGGTGATTCTGGCTTTACGATTGGATATGAGTTGCCAATAGGCACCAGTTGCAGTGATATATGAGATTCCAGAATCTGTCTTTCTCATTCTCTCAGCCCTGAAAATATCGCTGACAGCGCATTCCACCTTCTTGTTGAGTAAAGCCTGTTCACAATCCATTTGCGAACAAAATGGCACGATTTTCACCTCCACCCCATTCTTCAGAAACATCCCATTCTCATATGCGATAAACACCGGCAGGCACTCCAATGTGGGCAGTGTCGCCACTTTTAGTGCCAGGGAGTCGGAAATATGAATAGCCCTTGCCTTTTCTTTTTCCGATTCTCCACATGAAATGCAACACATCCCTATTGAGATAACAGTCATCAAAAGAATGAGAGTCTTGTGCATATGTCTAATAAATTATAAAATCACAGTGTTCTCTATACGAATAATGCCAATAACCACTTTTAAAAAAAGGGACTTCCCTAATAGGGAAATCCCTCTATTTTTTTTAATGGATGTATCAGTTTTGGTGCAGATTTCTGTTATCCTCAATATCTGCATTTTTCTCAATATCACTGAAGCCTGCGCTTCTCAGATATCTAATATTCTTTTGCATCACCTCTTGAGCAATCTGTTGTTTTCTCTGCTCATCCAGGTTCAACGTACGTCTGTCATTTACTTTGAACACATAAACTGCATTATTTCCAACAATAGGATGTGATGAGAATTTTCCTACCTGTGTCTTGGCAATTGCACCGTTGAGTGCAGGCTCATTACCTGGTAAGTTGGAAATAGGACTTCCCAATGTCACGTGCTCTGTATCCATCACAATAGCGTTTTTGGCTTTTGCTGCCTCAATAGTCTTCACATCTTTGAGTGAAGCAATGATTTGCTCTGCTTTTTTGTCTCTCTTTACCAAAGCAGTTACAAAGTTCTTCACACTTGGGTTATCCAAAGTCTGGTATCCTTTTTCATTAATGCCTGTCAGAACAATTGCTAACAGCAGTTCATTATTTTGGCCACATGAGAAAATGTTTGAAATATCATTCTCTTTGGCAGAGAACACCCATCTCAAGGCATCATCAGAATGGGGAATTACATTTCTTCCATCATAACAAATACCATTCTTATCAGTATCCAACTGTGCCAAATCCATTCTTTCAATACCAAACTTCTCGGCATTCTTCTTTAAGTCAGCCTCTGTCTGATTGTCTGCCAAGAATTTGTTGAATCTTGCATCGATTTCATTGATTGTCTCATCAGAGCAATCTAGCTCTTCACGAACGATAGCCACATCATACATTGGCGTGACATTCTTCTTGTTCATCACCTGAATAATCTGAATGGAACCATCCTGAGGAGCAAAAGTTCTCACCTCATTGACACTCATCTCATCAAGCAAATGGAGAAAATCTCTATACTCGTTTGTGAGACCATCGTAGTTCTCATATGGTATTGTTGTATTCCACTGAGTCTGTCCTTCCTGACCAAATTTTTGTGCCAGTTCTTCAAAATTACCTCCATTCTTGAGGACATTTACAATGCTATCAGCTGTTGAGTTCTTCTTTCCTTTAGCAACATTTCGTTCTTCAACCAAAGCGATTCCCCTGAATTCAATGGAGTCTGCTTTCGCTGTCTTACCCAGTAGTTTCACTACACTGTAGACTTGCTTTCCTTCCATATTTCTATCAATGACGGGACCAGCCACACCACCTACAGGAAGAGAATCGATCTTAGACTTCAACTGTGGATATGAATTAAATGCTTTATCAGAGACGAACACACCATAGCTCTTACCTTTGTTTTTTCTGACGACACTGTCAGTATTTACTGAAGTTCTTAATGCCTCAGCAATTTTCAGCATGTTGTTGTTAAGATTGTTACGGTCAGCTTCTGTAGGTTGTTTTGTCAAATAGAACACCTCCACCGACCTTGTCTCGGCAGGAAGATAGAAATTCTTCTTCAATTGATCGTATTTAGCCTTCAGTTCACTCTCATTACATTGTACTGCATCGTCTTTAATCGTGTTATAGTCAATGTATGCCAACTGTACGTCGCTCTCTGTATTCACAGCATCAAATGCAAACTGACTTTCATAGGGATTCTGCAAAACACATGACATGGCAAGTGTTTGGTATTTCTCCATCAGCATCTGCTTTTTCAATTCTTTCTCATAGAAAAGCAATAGCTCATAGGCTTCTAAGTTCTCACCATTTTGGCCACCCTTCTGTTTCATGAATGTTTTGTAATCCTGGAAGCTGAATTTTCTTCCAGTTTCATCAACAAATCCAAATGCCATGAAAGGCTGCAGCAATTGGCTCTCACCTTTTGCCATAAGGTCGGAAAGTTCCTGATCCGTAACGGTCATTCCCAATTCATTACATTCGTGCTCGATTAACTTGTATTGCTTATATGAAGCCCATGCTTCATCTCTTAATTGCTCCTCATTTACCTGCCTACCCATTCTCTGATAAAGCACCTGATTAGCCTTGACATACTTATCAACATACTCAGCGTAGGCTGGTTTGTCAATTTTATCTCCAAAAATAACTGCTGCCCTGTTGCTTGCCGCCCTATTTGTCGATTCACATGAACGGAACATATCGCCGGCAATGAAACCAAAAAGGCCTAGACCAATGATAATGATAAGGAATACACCTTTACTTCTAATTTTTCCTAATGCTGCCATTACTTATTAAATATTTATTATTTTGTTTTTTCTACTCTATTAATCTTTCTTAAAATGCACTTTTCCAAAAATGCGTACAAAATTACAAAGAAAAAGTTAAATAGCACAATTTTCGGATGAAAATTATGCTTTTTCAGCTACTTTTAGCTTGACCAACTCAATTTTCGTCATTGTATTCTTTATAATTTTGAACTGGAATTTGTCGAAGGTGACTATTTCGTTAAGTTTCGGAAAACTCTGATAATAGTGCAGGATAAGCCCACCTATGGTCATATATTCATCACTCTCGGGAAGGTTGAGATCGAACATTTCATTGACTTTGTCAATTTCAAGTCTTGCTGAGAGAAGGTACTCATTGTCACCCGTTTTCTTAGCGACATAGTTGACGTTGTCGTGCTCATCCTCAATTTCACCAAAAATTTCTTCCACTATATCCTCAAGAGATACGATGCCACTAGTCCCACCGAACTCATCTATCACAACAGCTATGCTTTTCTTCTGTTGCATAAAGATTTTCATCATCTTATGGGCAGCCATGGTCTCGGGAACAAAAGGCATCGTACGCAAGTCATCAATCCAGTTTTTGGGTTTTCTGAACATTTCTGATGAATGTATATACCCTATGATATGATCGATGTCACCTTGGTAAACGATAATCTTTGAATGACCACTCTCTACAAATTTCTGATTGAGTTCATTGATGTCGCAATTCTCTGGCACTGCATCAATCTCAGTACGTGGAATCATACAGTCACGCACTTTTATCTCAGAAAATTCAAGTGCATTCTGGAAAATCTTAACCTCATCGTCGATGTCATCCTCATTCGTGGCATTATCGATACTCGACTGTACAAGATAGTCTAAGTCAACCTTTGAGAATAATTCATCCTCTTTTTCCTTATTCATTTTAACGCCCACCAGTCTCAAAAGGATTTTTGAGAGGAAGGTGGCGAATTTCGACACAGGCCATAACAACACATAGCAGATATATGCTGGTACGGCGAAGATGTTTAGTAGTTTGTTGGGGAGATTCTTAAATAGTGTCTTGGGCAGGAACTCACCCGTAAAAAGTACTATAACCGTAGAGAGGATCGTGTCGGCCGGCACAGTGAATCCAGGGGAGTATTCAGCGAAGATTGTAGTGTCGAAAAGCCTTGCGATTAGAATACCATATACTACCAATGATATGTTATTCCCCACAAGCATGGTACTCACAAAGGTATTAGGATGCTGATAAAAGAATGCGATACATTTTTGCGACACCCCCCTTTTTTCCTTATCCATTTCCGCAAGCATACGGTTACTGGCCACAAAGGCAATCTCCATTCCTGAGAAGAATGCAGAGAATGCCATCGTTATCAATATACCGATAATGAGTGTAACGTTCATAAGCTACGACTTGTCATTTTCTACGGGGTTGTGCCGGTTGCCTTCCAAAATGCCTAACAGTATCTGTCTTAGCCTTGGGGCTCTTATCTTTTGAATTATCTAATTCTGCTTTGTCAAAATACCCTTTCGTATATGTCACAGAGTATTTTGTCATCCTCTCATCACTTCTGAACCTATTTCCTTGTAACTCCTTGTCGGGCGTTATAAGATGAGAGAACTTGTTGGAGTATAGTTCATGTGTACGCTCATCCCAAAAGAGTTGTTCACTGCTAAACTTCACTCCTGCTTTTGTAAGTATTCTAACTCTTCCTCTCAATTCCCATAATCTCATTACGTCGTAATAATACGCCGTATCAGCCTGGATATATGATTGAATATGCATGGATAGGTCGAATTGTTCGAAAAAGATTCCTTTTTCAAATATCCACCGTGATGGTTGTCGGGTCTGATTGATCTCCCATTGTTCTGAGACGATACGGTATTTGGTGATTCCCGAGTCAGAAATAAGTGTGTTCACACCATAGGATACCATCACTGATGCAGAATCCTTTTCATAGATGGCAGGCGCAGTATGCTCCACACCCTCTTCACATGCGAAGAAAGTAAAGAATGCGAATACGCCTGTCAAGATGCTCAGGATATGCCTCATATCGGTGGTGTTATTCCACTTTCCACTTACTAAACCACTTCTCGTTGAATGTGATACCCACATTGATACGGAAAGTGTTTTCCTTCAATAGTCCGGGCGCATCAAGCCTCACCCATTGTCCACTAATATTCAAGGTAGAACGGTTATTCCAGGCATTAACAATAGGAATGCCGAAACCTGCACTGACACTCAACTCCTTTGGACCATCCGCACCGTTAATATATAAATAAGGTGTAGCATATGAAGCACCAACTCTATATCTCACTTTATCCAGAAATTTCCTGGAATCTTGCTTTCTGCAGTATTCTCCACCGATGGTAACCTTGTGTCTGTCCTTGAAATAATTCTCCTTAATCTGATAGGAAGGTTTGTTATCCACTACCCCATATTGTGGGAATCCCACTTCTGCCCATTTTTGCAGGGTATAGTCAGCACCGACCCTTAGTTTACCCTTTAAGTTGAGCATCAATCCTGCACCCAAGGTGGTAGGTACTTTCAGCCCGTCTTTCAAAACATACAATGCTGTATCTGACACAGCTGTTTGTGAATTTCTCGAGATGACTCTGCATTCGGGATCGGCACCAAGGTTGTGCCCCAATCCATACGTCAGACCAATAGTCAGATTTGTTTTCTTGGAAAAATTAAATGAGAACTGTAAACCGGCATCCAATTTATAATTGGCCACTTCCGCAGAATAGTATTTTGATAGTGTATTGACGTATTCGTCACTATAACTGTTTACAATCGACCTGTTATAACTTCCCCATAGATATGAACCGTTCACACCGAGTGATACTCCTTTAAATGGTTCCCAACCGATACCAAGATATGCTTGGTGAAGTCCACCACTACCTTTATAGGTGTTAGTGTATGTTGTAGCATTGATGTCGCCCACCTTACTGGTACTGGAATAATTGTAACCTACATTGGTAAATGGTAGGATACCGAAACTCATTCCAACATGTTTAAAAGCCCTGAATCCAGCCACAGCATATTCTATATTGGCATTCTTGGCATTGATACGCTTTCCATTTTCCTCAAAATTGGTGAGTTGGCCAGACATTCCCACATCGAAAACAAATGTCAGGGAATCCATAGCTGAATAAGATGCAGGGTTCTTGAAATTCAGTTGGCCTCCATCTCTATATGCGATGCCAAGTCCATCCATACCTCTACTGAATCCAGTCGCCTGGTCGGCCTGTGTACCCAGACCATACTGACTATAAGGTGAATTAGTGCCACTCTGAGCCATGGTATTTAAAACCATCACTGAAGCAAGCACAAAAAAGAACGTTTTTTTCATATTTCCAAACATAGTGCCAATACAGCACAGCTATTGATATCGAATATTTACAGCTTGCAAAATTATTGAAAAAAAACGAAATAATAGCGACCTTTTCGCTTATTTAGCATGAAGATTCGATTTTTTAGGTTAATTTTGCATTATGAAAGTGACATTATTGACATTTATACTTTGTATAGCAGCATTTTTCCATTCTACAGAATGTCGTGGTGAAACAACAGAAGCCACTGATTCCATTGAAATCAGTCTGCTCACATGCGAACCCCATCCTGCTATTTACAGCCTATATGGACATACGGCCATACGAGTCCAGAATTTCAGTACAGGCGAAGATATAGCCGTTAATTATGGGGTATTCGATTTCAATACTCCTAATTTCTTTCTTCGGTTCTCATTAGGACACACCGATTATTGCATGGGAGTTGTTCCGTTTAGTTATTTTTGCTCCGAATACCGCAATTATGGCAGTGGCATCATTCAACAAGTGCTCAATCTGACAGATGCTGAAAAAGAGAAGATTCTTGCGGCCTTGCACGAGAACTATCTCCCCGAAAACAGGGAATATCGATATAATTACTTTTACGACAACTGCACAACACGGGCTCGCGACATTCTTCTAAACAACTTGGAAAGAGAATTGATAAAGCCCCAACAGGCAGATGATGTCAAGACCTATCGCAGTATGATTCATGACTACAACACCGACTATCCATGGGCTCGGTGGGGAAACGACATACTCCTTGGTTTTCAAGCAGATAGGAACACTACACACGAAGAACGCCAGTTCCTTCCTTTCAACTTAAGCAATGACTTCGACCATTTGGAATTGTTGTGCCCAGATGGCAGCCATGATAAATTGGTGAATAATAAATTCTACGTTGTTAACCCTGGCATACAAGAGCAAGAGAAAGGCTTCCCGTTGCGCCCCTCTATTTGTGCGCTTATTCTACTGGCATTGACGATAGTTGTCACAACCCTCGAATTTGTGTGCAAACGTTGGTTTTGGCTATACGACACAATTTTGATGATTCTTACAGGTATATGTGGACTCGTCCTTACTTGGATGATATTTTCCAGCCATCCCACTGTCAACTTCAACCTGCAAATTCTCGTCATGAATCCTCTTACACTGATTTTCGCATATAGTGTGGCTCGTCGGGCTTGCCAACATAAGATTCATTGGTGGTGGAAGGTGTGGACAATTCTGATTGTGGCGTTCCTCATCGGGCGTTTTCTGCAATGCTACGCTGAGGGGATGTTGATTTTGGCACTATCTTTGCTAGTGAGGTGTATCAGCCGAGGCTTATTGAAGAAGCGTCTTGAGCATAGATAAATCCAAAAACCGACACATTATTTGTGACATCCGAAAAAAATGCGTAAATTTGCACGATTTTTGAACAACTAAAATAGAACATATATACAAAAAATGGGTTTAACAAGTTTTTTACAGTCAATGTTCGGCAACAAATCGTCTCGCGATATGAAGCTGATTCAACCTATTGTTGAAAAAGTGAAAGCCGCATATCCAGAGATACAGAAGTTGGACAATGACCAGTTACGTGCCCGCACGAAAGAAATACAGAAATACGTGCAGGACTCTGCCAAGGAAGAAAAAGAAAAAGTGGCTGAGCTAAAGTCAAAGATTGAAGACACACCAATCGACGAGCGTGAGCCAATTTTCAACCAAATAGACAAGATAGAGAAAGATATTCTCGAAATTTACGAGAAGGCGCTCGAAGAGGTTCTTCCTGTGGCCTTCAGTATTGTGAAAGAAACGGCACGTCGATTTGCCGAGAATGAGGAAATCGTAGTACAAGCCACGGATTTCGACCGCGACCTTGCCGCTACAAAAGATTTTGTACGCATCGAGGACGACAAAGCGATCTATTCCAATCACTGGATGGCAGGTGGCAATGACATGAAATGGGATATGGTACATTACGATGTACAGTTGTTCGGTGGCGCCGTACTCCATCAAGGTAAAATCGCCGAGATGGCCACAGGTGAAGGAAAAACCCTCGTTGCCACCTTGCCTGTTTTTCTGAATGCCCTTACCGGCAATGGTGTCCATGTCGTGACAGTGAACGATTATCTTGCCAAGCGCGACTCCGAATGGATGGGTCCTCTCTACGAGTTTAATGGTTTGTCGGTGGATTGTATAGACAAGCACCGCCCCAACTCACATGAACGCCGAAAGGCATATCAAGCAGATATCACCTTTGGTACCAACAATGAATTTGGTTTCGACTACCTTCGCGACAACATGGCCATCTCTCCCGATGACCTTGTACAACGTGCCCATAACTACGCCATCGTCGACGAGGTTGACTCCGTGCTTATCGACGATGCCCGTACTCCTCTGATTATCTCTGGTCCCGTGGAGAAAGGCGATGACCAAATGTTTGAAGAGTATCAGCCACTCGTTGAGAAACTAGTGGGTGTGCAGCGTCGCTTAGCCTCTGAATTTTTGGCCGAAGCCCGGCAAAAAATCACGAAAGGACGTGAAACCAACGACCAAAAATTACTTCAGGAAGGTTTCCTCTCGCTGTACCGCTCTCACAAGTCACTACCAAAGAATAAAGCATTGATTAAATATCTCTCCGAAGAAGGTATCAAGTCGGGTATGCTTGCCACCGAAGAGATATATATGCAAAACAACAACCGCCGCATGCCCGAGGCTATAGAGCCTCTATACTTTGTGGTGGATGAGAAGTTGAACTCTGTCGACCTCACCGACAAGGGTGTGGAATGGCTTGCCCGACAGGTAAACGATGCACAGTTGTTCGTACTTCCCGACATTACCACAGAAATGTCGGCGTTGGAAGCAGAGACTGGCCTTAGCGATGAAGATCGTGTAGCAAAGAAAGATGAACTGATGGCCCATTATGCCGTACAAAGCGAACGTGTTCATACGCTGCAACAATTGCTGAAAGCCTATACGATGTTCAATAAAGACGATGAGTATGTGGTCATTGACGGCGAAGTGAAAATTGTTGACGAACAGACAGGCCGTATCATGGAAGGCCGCCGCTGGAGCGATGGTTTGCATCAGGCAGTGGAGGCTAAAGAGCATGTAAAAGTGGAGGCTGCCACACAGACATATGCCACAATTACTTTGCAGAACTATTTCCGTATGTACCACAAACTTGCTGGTATGACCGGTACCGCCATCACTGAGGCTGGTGAGTTCTGGGATATCTATAAATTGGATGTGGTGGAGATTCCGACCAATCGTCCCGTGATTCGTAACGACATGAACGACCGTGTCTATAAGACACAACGTGAGAAATACAATGCCGTCATCGAAGAAATACAAGACATGCGCAATATTGGCCGACCAACTCTTGTCGGTACCACTTCAGTGGAAATCAGTGAGTTGCTTTCCCGTATGCTCAATATGCGCCATATCCCCCACAATGTGCTTAATGCAAAGCTCCATCAACGCGAGGCCGACATCGTGGCACAAGCAGGTAAATCTACTGAGGGTACTGTCTGGATTGCTGCAGACAAGAGGGCATTCTCTGACAAACAGAGTGCCATACGCTACAACCAGATGCTCCAGGAAAGAGAAAAGAAATACGCAGACATCAACCCCATGCAGGTCACCGAGGAACAACGTCTCCTAGGAGCTGTGACGATTGCCACCAACATGGCTGGTCGTGGTACTGATATCAAGCTTACACCTGAGGTGAAAGCAGCCGGCGGACTTGCCATTATCGGTACCGAGCGTCATGAGAGCCGTCGTGTGGACCGCCAGCTTCGTGGTCGTTCTGGTCGTCAGGGTGACCCCGGTTCTTCTGTTTTCTATGTATCTCTCGAAGACAAACTGATGCGACTGTTCGCATCAGAGCGTATAGCCAAGATGATGGACCGCTTAGGCTTAGATGAGGGTGAGCGTATCGAGCACAAGATGATTAGCAACAGTTTTGAGCGCGCTCAGAAGAAGGTGGAAGAGAACCATTTTGGTGTGCGTAAGCGTCTGCTCGAATACGACGACGTGATGAACAAACAGCAAACCGTCATCTACGAGAAACGCCGCCATGCTCTCATGGGTGAACGTATCGGCATGGATATTGCCAACGTCATCTGGGACCGTGTTGTCAACATCATCGGCAACAACGACTATGATGGTTGTAAGGAAATGTTTATCAAGACACTTGCGATGGAATGTCCATTTACAAAAGAAGAGTTCATGGAGCATTCACGTGAAAAACTCGAAGACCAGTCATACAGTGTCGCCATGGATAATTTCACCCGTCGTACTGAACGTATCAGCGCTGTCTCATGGCCTATTATCAAGAGAGTTTACGAAGAGCAAGGACAGATTTACGAACGTATCAATGTGCCCATCACCGATGGTAAAGGTATGATGAATATACCTTGTAATCTGAAGGAAGCCTACGATACAGAATGTAAGTCGGTTGTGAAACAGTTTGAGAAAGTCCTCTCTCTCCATATCATCGATGACTGCTGGAAAGAGAACCTTCGACTTCTCGACGAATTGCGCCACAGTGTGCAAAATGCCTCCTATGAGCAAAAAGACCCATTGCTCATCTTCAAACTTGAGAGTGTGAAACTGTTCGACAACATGGTCGACGATATGAACAATCGTATCTCAGAGGTGCTGATGCGTGGAAAGATTCCTCAGTTAGCACAAGACCAAGAAGTGAAAGAAGCTGCACCCGAGCAGCACACTCAACGTTACCAAGAGAGTAAGGGCGATGAGATGGTTGACCAGAATCAGAAGGCTGCAGCCAGTCAGGATACACGTGAGAGTGCTCAGCAACAACGCCGCCAGCCTATTCGCGTGGAGAAAATGCCAAATCGCAACGACCCATGTCCCTGCGGTAGCGGTAAGAAATTCAAGAATTGCCATGGACGTAATCTTGGATAGCCCCTGGTAAATTTAGGTTTTGATAAAACAAGATTGATATCAACATAAGGCCGCAGTTCCTGGGAACTGCGGCCTTCTTATTAACCACTAATCTTATGAAAACAAATCTTACTGAAATTGACGCTTCTAACTACTTTATTTTCCAAAAGCCTTCAGTGTCTTTTCTTTAATCTCAGCAATAACACCGAGAAAATTCACTGTCATCAGAAAAATATCCATTTTTACTATCTTTTATCTATATTAATACTCTTTCTTGTCATTTGACGATGCAAAATTAACACTGTGTGGGCACACAGCCAAATTTTTCGCATATTTTTTCATAGAATATACACTTTTCTTGATATGAGTCAATCGGGCATCAATCTGAATGATTAGGACATAACATATATCATTGATGTTCATCTATAGAGTCCTGGCATTATTATCAGCAACCAATTGCAAAGAAATGGCCCATATTTCAATCATATTGACAGAAAAGTATGAATTTTTATGACTTTTTGAAAGATTATGATTACCTTTGCAGTCGAAACAACCAATTGGATTCAATAATTATTTTAAAATCATGTTATCAAGCACAATTAATCCTGTTTCATTTGGCAAACGTGTGAAAGCATGGACATTGGCTGCTACACTAGCATTGTTCAGCAGCACGGCTGCCATGGGGCAACAAACAAACAGTAATCCTGACTGGGTGAAAGATTTAACCAGTCGTATCGAACTTCACGGTTATGCCCAGGGTGGATATTCCTGGCAAGACAAAGGTGGTAAAGACGTCAACGACTTTAATCTGAAGCGTACGCTATTTTGGGCAAAAGCTCGGATTACCGATCGTTGGTCTTTTTTGTTTATGTACGATTTTTCGAGTGTAGTACAAGAGTTTTACACCGACTATCGTATTTCTAAAGACCAGGCACTCACCGTCCGTCTAGGTCAGTTTAAGCACAGTTTCTCAATGGAGAACCCTCTCTCCCCTACTATGCTCGAGTTGGTGGATGTGTATTCACAGTCTGCCCTCTATCTTGCAGGTGAAGGCCCCGACCCTCTTAATGGTGTCAATTACGGACGCGATATGGGTTTGATGGTTTATGGTAACCTGTTCAATTCACATCTTCTCTATGAACTTGCTGTAATGAATGGACAAGGCATCAACCGTCGTGACGGTAACAATGCCAAAGACTTGATTGTGAAGCTGGACTTCCGTCCGATTGATGGTCTTCGCATAGTAGGTAGCGCACAGAAAGGCAAGGGACACGCCGTGGGCGTGGCAGCGTGGAATCCGGGCGTACAACTGGGCGATGACTACCGCCGTGACCGAGTTAGTATCGGTGCAGAATGGAAACATCCCACAGAAGCAGGAAAAGCATCTGCCTCTGGCGGCATCAGTATCCGCAGTGAATACATGGCTGGAAAGGATGGCGATGTGACAAGCCGTGGTGGCTATATCACCGGCAGCGTGGCTTTGGGCAAGGGTGTTGATATAATAGCATCTGCAGATTACTATGACCACAACATCAACATGGACTATGGTCAAACCCAACTCACAGGTGGATTACAATATTGGTTTTACAAGAAATGCCGTCTCCAATTACAATATACACGCACCCTCAGTGAATATCAAGATGACAACAATTGGCTTCAGGCACAAGTGCAAGTGGCATTTTAATCAACTCAAAAACTCATAAACTCAAAAACTCATAAACTTAAAAACTCATAAACTTAAAAACTCATAAACTTAAAAACTCATAAACTTTTCAATATATGATAATCCGAGTAATTTTAACAGTCATATTTATCGGTTTGATGATTTTTGTGGGTTTCTATTCCCGCAAACAAGCCCGTTCAGTGGATGGATTTGTACTGGGTGGTCGCGCCGTGGGTCCGTGGCTGACGGCTTTTGCCTTTGGAACATCCTATTTCTCAGCGGTGGTTTTTGTTGGCTACGCCGGACAGTTTGGTTGGAAATATGGCATCAGTTCTTCGTGGATAGGTATCGGCAATGCAGTGATAGGCTCCTTACTGGCATGGATTGTCCTTGGCCGCCGTACAAAACTGATGACCCAACATATTGAGAGCCGCACAATGCCCGACTTTTTCGGAACTCGTTTCAATAGCCAGCAATTACGTGTGATAGCAAGTGTCATCGCCTTTGTTTTTCTGATTCCTTATACCGCTGGCGTATATAAAGGTATCTCCACCTTGTTTGAGATGGGCTTTGGTGTCCCATATGAATATTGTGTCATTTTCATGGCTGTATTTACCGCTATTTACGTTATTCTTGGTGGCTACAAGGCCACAGCCATGAATGATTTCATTCAGGGTATTATCATGCTCTTTGGTATTGTGACAGTGATTTTCGCAGTATTGAACTCCAAGGGTGGCCTTACCAATGCCATGGTGGAAATGGCAAAGATCCCCAGCGACACCAACCCTGGAGAAAATGGACAGTTAGCCACCATTTTCGGTCCCGATCCATGGAATCTGTTGGGTGTGGTCATTCTTACTTCATTGGGAACATGGGGACTGCCTCAGATGGTGGGAAAATTCTACTCCATCACCGATGAGAAAGCAATTCGCCGTGGCACGATTATCTCTACCTTCTTCGCTTTGGTAGTGGCTGGCGGTTGTTATTTCCTTGGTGGTTTCGGACGTTTGTTCCCCACCCCGGAAACTCTTCCAAATGGGAAACTTGACTTCGACGCCATCGTACCGTCAATGCTCGCCACCCTACCCGACTTCATCATAGCCCTTGTGGTGCTTTTGGTGCTGTCGGCATCCATGTCAACCCTTGCTTCCCTTGTGCTCACCTCATCTTCGACAATGACACTCGACCTCATTTATCGCGACAAGAAATCTGCTCCTGGTGAGGTTCAGGAAGGAAGTATCGACGATGAAGTATCCGAGAAGATTGAGCGTCGAAAAGTGGTGGTGATGCGCGTACTTATTATGTTCTTTATTGCACTCTCATTAATGATTGCCCTGAATCCACCGACATTCATAGCCCAACTGATGGGTATTTCGTGGGGTGCACTTGCAGGTGCTTTCCTTGCACCATTTATGCTAGGACTTTACTGGCGTGGCGTCACGACCGCCTCGGTATGGGCTTGTTTCATCTGGGGTGTAGGTCTGACTGTAGTCAATATGCTTATCGGCAACCCCATCAACCCCATCAACTGTGGTGCCATCGCTATGGTGGGTGGCTTCCCCATCGTATGGATTGTGAGTCTGTTGACACCGAAACTACCACGAACTCTTGTGGATAATATTTTCGAATGCTATAAATAATTCAAGTTTCGCATTCGCTCAACTCTCGGTAGTTTCTATTCCTTTCCATTCCTAACAATGGGGGCGCGATTTATTTCGTGCCCCCCATTGTTGATAATGAATATTGATGGACGATATAAAATAGTAAATATTAAATATTAAATATTGAAATTAAATATCCTGCGGATCCTTTTCTTTTTCCTTCGGTTCCAATGTGACAATGTAAGCACCGGCGAGCACCAAAACAGCGGCAAGAGGCTTGTCCCATGTGAGAAGGTCCATCCCATAGGCGATGGCTACAAATGAGGCGACAATCGGCTGGATATTGGTATAGATGCTGACGGTAGTAGCCTTGAGGTACTTCATGGCGTATGGTATCATAAAATAACCCATCACAGTGGCAAAGACAACGATAAATGCCATAGCCAAAGCAGCTTCCCATGAGAACTGACCACCATAGAGTTTCGTCTGGGAGAATTCACCCCATGCAAATGGCATCACGGCAATGCTGGAAACCAGGAAAATCCATTTCATCTGTGTGACAGCAGTATATTTCTGCGACACCTTCCTGGTAATAAGCAGATAAATCACCCATGTAATCAAACTGAGAATAGCGAGTGAGATGCCAAGAAGGTCGTTACTTCCGCCCTCGCTTTTCCAATTGACAATCACCATGAGTGCCGCACCGAGGATGGCCAGAATGACACCTAAAGACTTCAAATTGGTGATTTTCTCACCGATAAACATTGCAGCCATCAACATCGTGGCTACAGGTGTAAGCGTAGCGATGAGAGAATAATATACCGGCGTAGTATAGACTAAAGCCCATGCTGTTAGTGTCTGTGAGACGACAACTCCTATCAATCCACCAATCATAATGACCAACAGGTCTTTCAACGGCACATGTTCCTTGGGTAGGAAAAAGCTAACCACCCAGAAAATCAGTGTTGCGCCGAGGCATCTTGATGCCATATATGTCATGGGCGTAACCCACGGATTGTTTTCATCAAGTAAGAACTTGCTGACGGGTACTCCCAGTCCAAAAATGATATTAGCTACGAGTATGGCTATGTGTCCTTTTATTTTTCCCATATTATGCTGATAAAAAATTAATAAATCTCACTTACTCATTATTTGTTATCGAGAACACCTCGATAGTAAACTCCAGATTGGAATAAGGTTTGATTTGTCCTTGGCTCCTCTCACCATATGCCTCAGAATATGGAATATAAATTTGCCATTTCGAACCCCTCTGCATATTGATAAGAGCATGCCAGAATCCCGGTACTGTCGCGCTGGGGAACATTTCCACAGGCTCTCCACTTTTGTAGGAACTGTCGAACACGGTGCCATCCATGAGTTTTCCCTCATAATGGAGTTTCACACTGGAATTATCCTCAGCCTTAGGACCGCTGCCCTTTGTTATTTCTTTATACAATACTCCATTTCCGTCAGGCAATGCCTTGAATCCCTGAAGGATGTATTTGATGGCGTCAGCCTGAGTCATTTTGATGGTGCTATGATCTTTCAGCATCTGCTCGACCACCTGTTTATCCTTGATTGAAGAATCAAACTGAGAAATGATGGTATTAATATCATTATAGTCGATCAAAAAATCTATATCACTATTACTTATTTCAATGTTCTTACTTACCTCACCCATCAATTGTTCCGCTGTCTTTGACATGTCAACCAGTGAATTTCCAGGATTGTGAACAAGTTCCGTCAAAGACTTGACATTTTTGTAAAGGTCGCTGAGCGTGACATCAACATTCTTGAATTTTGCCGGTGGAACATCCATCTTTGCATAATTATCGTCGATCACACTCATCAGCGAATCAAGCACACCCATAGAGCCATTTTCCTTGAATGCCTGCATCCTCCAGTTGATGACATCCGAAGGATTGGATGTTGAAACCGTCTCACCCTTGGCATTGACACCGACTTTCTCTGTCTCTACCTTAATCCAGTTTTGCTGATAATCTGCCAGCATTATTCCTGCCAGTCTTGTGACCAAAATACTATTGGTCTTCATCTCTTGTGCATTGGATTTGTAATTTTTGCCAAAGAACATAAAACAGAACAGCCCGACGACACCCAGTACGATTATCGCAGTAACCACAGATAAGATTTTTTTTAGGAGACTCTTTTTCTTCTCTGGTTTGACGTCAGCTACATTGCGCTTGTTGCGCTTCCCCGGATTCTGTTGATTTGATTTTGCCATGGTTGTAAATTGGATGTGAAAGGAAAAATGGTTAGTATATTATATAGCAGAATTAAAGCGGTGAAAAAGGATTACTACTCATAGTCGTCGATGACGGCATTGACGAAATCCATCATAGGTTTTGCCACAGCGAAGACTGTCATCATCTCGTCTAACCAATCATCGCCATCAAAGAAATTGTCGGGCACCTGCTTCCAGCAACAATAGTCCTTCATCCTCAGATATGGCATATGTCGATAATCACGGGGAAAACCAGCCGGAGCAGTCTTCAATGCGGCGATGCCGAATCCCTGTTTCTCGGTCAAATCATGCGCACCTGGTGTGCCAAAAAGTCGGACAAAGTGTGGATTCTCTACTGTCTGAAGCCATTGTTGTTCGTTGGCAATGATTTCATTGCGACATGCTGTGAGGATATTCGTTGGAAGATAATAGCTGCCACATGCCAGCATACAAGCCCCAGGTTCTAAATGTATGTAATATCCGCCATGCAACGCCTTTTTGCCATGGGCTGCAATATATGCCCCCAAATGCCGTTTGTAAGGTGATTTATCGGGCGAGAATCGAGTATCTCTATAGAATCTATACACAGCGTCCTTCACCTTGATGTGTGCTACGGAGGGATCCAAGGTGGCTATTTTCGGAATAGCCAAGGCAATGCCTGCTTCGAAATCCTCTTTAGCAGCCAGATATTCATCTTTGTGCTGTGCAAACCATGGTCTGTTGTTGTTTGCACTGATATCTCGTAGGAAACCAAGGATTCGTTCTGTATCCATATAGCAGGTGATTATCTCAATGTTGGAAAGTCCATATTTTTTGGACAGAGGTAGGCGAAATCACATTTCTCACAATGCGGTTTCCTACTTGTACACACATACCTGCCATGTAGGAGCAACCAATGATGAGCCTTGGGTATATCGGCGTCAGGGATGTTGGACGTAAGTTCTTTTTCCACTTTGAGGGGAGTGTTCGCTTTGCTTGTAACCAGCCCCATTCGATGACTGACCCTGTAGACATGGGTGTCTACTGCCATGGTGTTTTTTCCGAATGCCACTGCCTGTACCACATTGGCTGTCTTTCTCCCCACACCGGGAAGTTTCTCCAGTAGCTCGGCATCTTCAGGTACTTGTCCATTGAACTCGTCGACAATCATCCTCGACAAAGCCACAAGATGTTTGGTCTTGGAATTGGGATATGACACACTTTTGACATACTCATAGACTTCATGTTCTTCTGCCAACGCCATCGCCTGTGGGTCGGGATATGTCTTGAACAGCTCTGGTGTGACCATATTGACTCTTTGGTCTGTACACTGGGCACTCAAAACAGTGGCAACCAAAAGCTGGAAGGGTGTCCCGAATTGTAATTCGGTAGTCACTTCCGGCATTTGGTTGCGAAAGAAATCAAGTATTGTCTTGTATCGCTGTTTGCGTGTCATCTCATGACAAGTCGGATTATTTCTTCTCCTCTTTCTTTTCAGCTTTCGGCTCCTCTATCTTACCGTTTTTAGGCTTATAAGCCTTGTTCAGACCGGCAATCACCTCGTCAGTGATATCGAATGCTGGGTCGGCAAGAAGAATGTTGTCACCTTGCTTGGTCAGAATCATCGACAATTTCTTGTCCTTGTTGTAGACCTCCAGGAAATGCTGTAGGCTATCGTGCAGAGCCTTATTAAATTCATCTGTCTGTTGCAACAGTTCACTCTGAAGTCTCTGTGCCGAACTCTCGAGATTCTGCTGCTGACGCACCAATGCGGCCTGCTGTTTTTCTGCCTCATCACGGCTTGTGAACCCATTGTTCTGCAACTTGTTCTGGAATGCCTGAGCTGCTTTCTCCAGACTCTGTTGCTGAGCTGTAAGTTCATTGTCTACTTTTTTACTGCGACTATCCAAGATAGCTTTATATTCTTTGCAGAAAGTGTATTTCTCCATGATGGAATCCACTTCTACGTATGCGATTTTCATGCTACCCTCCACCGTCTTCATATTCTCTGACGTGGGTTTTTCTTCTTGTTTGTTACATGCGGAGAAAGTGAGTGCTACGACGGCTGCTAAAGCCATACTACGAAAAAAGAATTTAGTCTTCATTTTAATGTTTTATTATAAATGTTTATTGATTATCTGCTCTTATCATACTATTCATTTATTTTTCCCTTGCCTCGCGGTCTTGTTCAATCACACAGTTAATGCCTCTGTCTTTCATCGCTTTACTGTCATGTATATGCGGAGATGTGAAACGACCATTGCGACGCAGAATCACTTTGACACACAACAACATTACAGCCAGCGCAACGATGACCAGTGTGATGACAAATAATTTCAGCATGATAACATATTCCATTAATTGTTGATGGGAGACAAAATAAATGTCTTAATATTTTTGTCGTTTGTGCTTTTTGCATTACCTTTGCAATCCGTACATCATAAGTGTCATATCGACACTTCCCATACGAACTGCAAAGTTAGCGCAAAGCAACGTCAAAACAAAAGAAAACGCCGTTTTTTTACATTTTTTTTGTCGGATGCAGCCTATTTATGCAGTTTTAGTTTTAAAAACATGAATAACCACCTTATAAACAACTCATTTATGAAGAATGCAAAACTAACACCGAAATGTGTATTTGATCAATTCGCAAAGATTAATTCTATTCCCCGCCCATCGAAACACGAGGAAAAGATGATTGAGTTTTTACTTGACTTTGGCAAGAGCCACGGGTTCCCCACCAAGGTCGATGAAACAGGCAATGTGCTCATCAGCAAACCGGCCACCCCGGGCTTTGAGAACAAAAAAACAATTGTCCTACAAAGTCATATGGACATGGTCTGCGACAAACTGGTAGATGTCGAGTTTGATTTCCTAAAAGACCCCATACAGACTTACATCGATGGTGAGTGGATGAAAGCCAAGGGTACCACCCTCGGCGCCGATGACGGCATTGGCTGCGCCATCGAACTTGCCATCCTCGACAGCAATGACATTGAACATGGACCGATAGAATGTCTGTTCACCCGCGATGAAGAGACTGGTCTCACTGGTGCTTTTGGACTTCAGGCCGGATTTATGTCAGGTGATATGCTGATCAACCTCGACTCCGAGGATGAAGGGCAGATATTCGTCTCTTGTGCCGGTGGCATCACCACTGAGGCTCATTTCAACTTTACCCGTGAGGAAGCCCCCAATGGTTACTTCTTCTTGCAAGCATCCTTGAAAGGTCTTTGCGGTGGTCACTCTGGCGACGACATCAACAAGAAACGCGCCAATGCCATCAAGATCCTCGCCCGCTTCCTCTACAGTATGGACGATCAATATGGTGTACGTCTGTCACAGTTCCGTTCTGGCAAGCTTCACAATGCCATCCCACGTGATGGTGTGGTAGTCTTTGCCGTCCCCGAAGAGAAAAAAGAGGAAGTGCGTGCAGCATGGAATATTTTCGCTACCGATGTGGCCGAGGAATATCACGTGACCGACACCGTCATGGAATTTGCGATGGAAAGTTGCGATGCCGAGGCTGTGCTTCCCGCCGACGACTCACGCCGCATCATCCGTTGTTTGCAGGCTATCGACAACGGTGTTTTTGCCATGTGTCAGGATGAGGAAATCTCATGGTTGGTCGAGACAAGTAGCAACGTTGCAAGCGTACAGTCCACTGAGAATGAGATAGCTGTCGTGGCCAGCCAACGTTCCAATGTGATGAGCAATCTTCGCAACATGGCCAATACCATCAAGGCTCAGTTCCAACTGGCAGGTGCCGAAGTGGTACAGGGCGATGGCTATCCGGCATGGAAGATGAATCCCAACAGCGAACTTACCCGCATCGTGGTAGAGACCTACAAGGAATTATTTAAGAAAGATCCCAAGGTGCTTGGCATCCATGCCGGTTTGGAGTGTGGTCTGTTCTCGGAGCGCTACCCGAATATGGACATGGTGTCGTTTGGCCCCACCCTGCGCGGTGTCCATTCACCCGATGAGCGTCTGCACATCCCCACCGTGGATATGGTTTGGCGGCACTTGCTCGAAATACTGAAAAGAGTATAGCCTCTAACACACACCTATACACAAAGACCCCGGCACATAGTATCACTACAAATGCCGGGGCTAACCTTTTAAAAAAACTACCTATTGAATGAATTCTATATATCTCGCCCGAAGGCGAAGGATATTAATACTTGGATAAAGGCAAATGATTATTTGTCTTGGCGATTGTGAAAATGATATTATTGCTCTATTCGTTTTAAATGGTATCAGCGCACCCCTTGAACAAGGGTGCAGGAGAATCATAAAAAAAGAGTGTTTATCATTGCCTGTGACGGCCTTTTCATTGCCTTAAATACCGATTTTCCGATATCTATTTGCAAAGGTATAAAAAAAATCGATACGCACCACATTTTATGGACTAAAAATTTAATTATTATATATTTTTAATGTTTTTTTGTGGTTTGTTTGAAATCGTTAAATCGTTATTTTTTTGTTAGAAGTTATTTTCCCTTTTAATCTCCCATAAACTCGCCCCCCCAAAAAACAACGTCGATTTTGGCACAAATTTTGCAGAGGAGGATTGGAAATTAAACAAAACAACATATTTTATTATTATGCAAAAAGGCAACATCGGGGTTACTACCGAGAACATTTTCCCCGTCATCAAAAAGTTCTTATACTCAGATCATGAGATTTTCCTTCGTGAAATGATTTCCAATGCTGTTGATGCGACACAAAAACTCAAAACACTGACAGAACGTGGCGATTTCAAGGGTGAACTGGGCGACTTGACCATCCATGTGAAAATCGACACCGACAAAGGTACACTCACTATCAGCGACCGTGGTATTGGCATGACTGCTGAGGAAATCGACAAATACATCAACCAAATAGCTTTCTCTGGCGTGAACGACTTCCTGGAGAAATACAAGGACAATGCCAACGCCATCATCGGCCACTTCGGACTGGGATTCTACAGCGCTTTCATGGTCAGCAAGAAAGTGGAAATCGTCACCCGGAGTTATCGCGACAATGCACAAGGTGTGAAATGGAGTTGCGACGGAAGCCCGGCATTCGAAATCGACGATGTGGAAAAAGAAGACCGTGGCAGCGACATTATATTATATATTGACGACGACTGCAAGGAATTCCTTGAAAAACAGAAGATAGAGGAACTGCTCAACAAATATTGCAAATTCATGGCAGTTCCCATCGCTTTTGGTAAGAAGACCGAATGGAAAGATGGCAAAAACGTAGAGACGGAAGAAGACCATATCATCAACGACACCGAGCCACTGTGGACAAAAACTCCAAGCTCCTTGAAAGACGAAGATTACAAGACCTTCTATCGTAAGCTCTACCCTATGCAAGATGACCCGCTCTTCTGGATTCATCTCAACGTGGATTTCCCATTCACACTGACAGGTATCCTGTATTTCCCCCGCATCAAGTCCAACATCGACTTGCAGCGCAACAAAATACAACTGTTTAGCAATCAGGTCTTTGTGACCGACCAGGTTGAGGGTATCGTACCTGAGTTCCTAACCTTATTGCACGGCGTTATCGACTCTCCCGACGTTCCACTCAACGTGAGCCGTTCATATCTGCAAAGCGATGCCAATGTGAAAAAGATTTCTTCCTATATCACCAAGAAAGTGGCCGACCGTCTGAACAGTCTCTTCAAGGACGACCGCAAGGACTATGAGTCGAAATGGGACGACCTGAAGATCTTCATCCACTACGGTATGTTGACACAGGAGGATTTCTATGACCGCGCCAAAGATTTCACGCTGCTGAAAGACACCGAGGGTAAATACTTCACATTTGAGGAATACCGCACGCTAATCAAAGACACCCAGACCGATAAGGACGACACCCTTATCTATCTCTATGCCAACAATGTAGAGGAACAATATTCCTATATTGAAGATGCCAAGTCGAAAGGCTACAGCGTATTGCTGTTTGACGGCGACCTTGACTCGCCTCTCATCAACATGCTTGAACAGAAATTTGAGAAATGTCGTTTCACACGTGTAGATGCCGACATTATCAGCCGCCTGATTGTAAAAGAAGACAACAAGGAGACCGAACTCAGTGCTGAGCAGAGTGACAATTTGTCACAGGCTTTCCGTTCACAAATGCCTGAGATGGAAAAGGCAAACTTCTACGTTGAAGTACAATCTCTTGGAAAAGAAGCCCAACCAGTGTTTATCACCCAAAACGAGTACATGCGCCGTATGAAGGACATGAGTCGTTTCCAAGGCGGCATGGCATTCTATGCACAAATGCCTGACAGTTACAACGTGGTGCTCAACAGCGACCACCCATTGATTATGCAGGTGCTAAGCGATGAAGAGACAAAATGCGGTGAACAACTGAAACCCGTCGTTGGTGAAATACGTGGCCAGGAGGCTCGTCTGGCAGTTCTCCGACAGGAACAAAGTAAGAAAAAAGCCGAGGAAGTAACTCAAGAAGAAAAAGACGACATCGCAGCCACCGAAAAGGTGATTGACGAACAAAAAGAGAAAAAACGCGCCATCATCACTGAGTATGCGAAAGGTAACAGCATCATCCACCAACTGATCGACCTTGCCCTTCTGCAAAATGGCATGTTGAAAGGTGCTGCCTTGGCAGCATTCCTGAAACGCTCTGTGGATTTAATCAAATAACATATTCTGAATGTCGGGCATGCCTCTGAGTGTGCCCGACATCCTTTTAATTCACACATTTTAAGAATTAAGCATAAAAAAGCGAGAAAAAGTTTGGCAGTATAAAAAAAATAGCCTACCTTTGCACTCGCAATTCGGAAATACCCCGAAAATTCCATGTTGCACCCGTAGCTCAGTTGGTAGAGCACCTGACTCTTAATCAGGGTGTCCAGGGTTCGAGCCCCTGCGGGTGTACACTGATAATCAGAGAGTTACGATGTAACTCTCTGATTTTGTTTATTGGGACACATTAGGAACCAGCAACAGGATTTTCTATGTGTTCTTATTTGATGATTAGAATTTCCTCACGAGGAAATCGGTGGCAATATGGACAGCGCGATAGACATTCTGTGCAAAGCCATGGTCGAAACCTTCGAGAATGACAAGTTCTGATTGGGGCCAGATTTCATGATAGCGTTCGCCGTAGGTATAAGGGACAACCCTGTCGGCGGTACCATGGATAATCATGGCATTACCCCGATAATTGGCGGCTGTGGGATAGATAGGCAGCGAGAATGCCGTCTTGATATACTCACGCCCAAGTCGTAATCCCCCACCAAATAGTTCCACAAACTCAGGCGGGTCAAGAGGATTGTAGGTGATGCCCATGGTATTTCCTCTAATGGCATCGTCGCGTAGGACAGCCGCCGGCGCCAAGAGGACCACAGCCTTGAAATCCTCAGGCTCGACTTTACCTGCCAACATACTGGCTACCACACCTCCTTGTGAATGTCCCACAATAGCCACATCGCTGACATACCTCAGGTCGCGTACATACTCATAGACTTTCATTGCATCCTCAATCTCATTGGGCACGGTCATGTCGACAAAATCGCCCTCACTCTCGCCATGTCCATTGAAATCAAATCTTATGGATGCTATACCTCTCTTCTGAAGTGAATCTGCCAAAAGCTGTAGCATCTGTTCGTTCTTATTCCCGCTAAAGCCATGACAAATAATAACCATCGGACATTGCTCACCTTGTTTCAACTCTGGCTTCTGAATAATGGCAGCGAGTGCTCCTTTGCTACCATCAATCGTTAATCTTTCCGGATGT
Source organism: Prevotella sp. (assembly GCA_017548385.1). Taxonomy (GTDB): domain Bacteria; phylum Bacteroidota; class Bacteroidia; order Bacteroidales; family Bacteroidaceae; genus Prevotella. Next base: position 1,997 of record JAFZAE010000189.1, on the reverse strand, counting down.
GTGTCCACTTTGGGCTCATTGGCTGCTATGATTTCGGTAAGCGTTTTCTCCAATTTATCGGAGAGGACGGTGCTGAGCACTACCTTCCCGTCAGCATCGAGGAGCATCATCGAGGGAATCCACTTCACACCATACGCCTTGGCCAGTTCAGAGTCGCGCATCCGTTTCAATTCACTCACTTGTGTATATGCAATACCATACTGCTCGACAGCCTTCTTCCAGTTTTCCTCCTCTGTGTCAAAGGAAACACCCACGAAATTCACACCCTTGGGTGCAAATTCCCGGTATATCCGCTGCAGATTAGGCATATCTTTCCGACAGTCTGGACACCACGATGCCCAGAAGTCCACCACAGTATAACTACCTTTGAAAAGTTTGGTAAGCTGCACCTTTTTCCCATTGATATCCTTCAATTTGAAATTGGGAGCCACCGTGCCAGGTTTGAGCAGTTCTGTAGCATATTTGGCATCCTCATCCTGAGGAGCAACCTGTGCTTTAGCAAAAAACGCTGGTGCCATCATCAAGACGATCACCAGCAATGATTTCTGAATATTCTTCATACTGATTATCTAACCAGTTTGGCGTATGACTTGAATACATAAAACTCCGAACCAGCATACACAACTTTATACCAATCGCCATATTCTCCGAGATAGGTGAGTTTCTCTCCTTTCTTCGGACTGCGTGTAGCACCATTCTCCCATACCAGATACCCATAGTCGAGACCTGGGCCGAAGCGCAGACGTACCCCCGTACCCGTAATCTGCACCTTGTAGGTGGTAGTGGAAGCTGCAGCACCATTCAGTTTAGCATACTGTTTGAAAATATAGAGCTGCTGTCCGGCGTAACTTACTTTATACCAGTCGCCACTCTCTCCAAGATAGGTGAGTTTTTCACCTTTTTTCGGACAGCGGGCAGTTCCGTTGCTCCATTTCAGAAAATCATAGTTGAGTCCAGGCCCCACTCTAAGCCTGACGCTATTACCCGTCACAGTGACCGTTTTCCCAGACTGCTGTGTCTCTTGAACGCGTGGTGTTCCCCATGCCCATGAATTGGTTGCAATGCCCATCAGCATGAATGCCACTAACATAATGGTTTTTTGAATTGCTTTCATTGTTGTATTGATTTAATGAATAATAATGGTCTTTCTTATGCAAAGATAGTGCAAACTGAGCGCAGAACAAAATAAAGTCATTTATTTATTATGCCGAAGTGCAGCCTATCTTATGCAAAGATAGTGCAAACTGAGCGCAGAACAAAATAAAGTCATTTATTTATTATGCCGAAGTGCAGCCTATCTTATGCAAAGATACATTTTTATTTTATATTTTCATCCTATTTATCACATAAATTTGTTATTTCGCAGATTATTCCAACAAAACGAAGTATTTTATTACAAAATAATGGTTACTTTTGCAAGAGAATTGGGTGAACATTGATTCGACAACGATAGAAACGCCCCTACATCATGAACATAGAATACATTCTGCTCTTTCTCATCCTCGCCGTATGTGTGGTGTATGCTGGCTATAAGATTTATATGGCCTTGCAGGGGCAATCCGACCCTTGTGCCGGCTGCGATGGATGTGAACTGTCCAAATTAAGGAACAATAAGAAGGCACAAAAACTCCGCAAAAGTGGTGAATGTGATAAAAAAAATAGTAAAAAATTTGCTCAACAAAAATAAAACCATTACCTTTGCAGCCACATTCAAAGAAATGGTGCCTTGGATGAGTGGCTTAGTCAACGGTCTGCAAAACCGTCTACGGCGGTTCGAATCCGCCAGGCACCTCAAAACGCAACTCAGGTTGCGTTTTTTTGTTTTTATAGCCTATCTGCAATTTCATCCTACTTCAAGGTACAGACTTATATATAAGAGTTTTTAAAAGGAGTTACTTATCTTTCGCAATTGAATATTTACACTCTTTTTCATCTTTTTTGAGAGTGCCTTGGCACTTTTTCTTGCTTTTTCTTCTATTTTATCAAGCAAAGCTTTT